>NZ_JBFFOE010000060.1:0-15240 GCF_041562875.1 Lutibacter sp.
CCTATTTAATAATAATTAAAAATTATAAAAACTACTAGAACTGCTACAGCAAAGAAAATTAAATAGACTCGTCGTTTTTTGTTTTCTTTTGAAGCTTCTTCTCTAATCTTTGTTTTTATACGTTCTAATTCGGAATTTGATACTTCAGGAAAATCATATTCAGATTTAACAACAGTGTTTGAATATTTATTTCCGCCTTTAAATTTATTTCTACGTGAAACTTTTAAAGCAGCATTTTGCCTTATTCTGTTCATCATATCCATAATATGGCCAGCTCCTGAACTCATTTTTTAGACGTAGTTTTAGAATCTCTATCCCTAATTTATTAGGGATAGAGTATGTGATAATTAAAATATTTTATAAATTTTTAAGCGTTGTTATCTTCTGCAATATCTGAAGTGTCTTCTTTTTTTGAATCTTCAATAGCTTCACCTTTTAAATAATTTGGTAATTGCATACCAGCCATATTAAACATTTCCTGTAAAGGTGGTACTGCTTTGTACATTCCCGAAATAAAGTTAGAAGTTGATGTTTTACCATCTTTACCGCCACCATTTTCCCAAACGGTAATTTTATCAATCTTAATATTTTTAATTGCCTCAGCTTGTATTTTAACCAATTCTGGTAATTTATCTGCAACTAATAATAACACTGCATCTTTTGAATTATTTCCAGCAGCTTTTACAATTTGTTCCAAACCTAAGGCTTGTTTGGTTAGTATTTCATACATACCTTTTGCTTCTGCTTCTTTTTTCATGAAAATAGCATCGGCTTCACCTTTTGCAATTCTTCTAATTTGTTCAGCTTGAGCTTCTGCATCAATTTCAATTTTACGCTTATCAATTTGAGCAGGAACTATAATATCTGCACCTTGCTCGGCTTCTTTTCGTTTTGCTCTTGCATCTTCAGCTAATTTTTCTGCAGCGTAGGCTTCTTCCAAAGCTTTTGCGGCTTGTACCTTTTCAGTGGCTATGGCTCTTCTTGCAGCTTCTGCTTCTCGTTCACGTCTTAATGCATCCGATTCAGCAATTTCAATTTTAGAAAGGTTTTCTCCTTCAATCGCTTTTGCATTTGCACTTGCAGTTTTAATACGCTCAATTTGTAATGCCTCAGCTTCACCAATTTTTGCTTTTGCTCTTGCATCTGCTGTTAACACTCTCTCTTTTTGATTTGCATTAGCCTCTCCAATCATTGCTGTTGCAACCATATCTGCGACCTGAACACGTTCATTTTGATTTGCGTTTGCTTCACCAATCATTGCTTTTGCTAAGGCATCTGCTACTTGTGTTCTTTGGTCTTGAACCGCATGAGCTTGCCCAATTGCACCATCTCTATCTTTTTGAGCAACAGTTACTTTAGCGTCATTTATAGCTTTTGAAGCAGCTTCTTTTCCTAATGCTTCAATATAGCCAGACTCATCATGAATATCTGTAATATTTACGTTGATTAATTTTAAACCTACTTTTTTTAATTCGGCTTCAACACTATGTGTAATATGTGATAAAAATTGATCTCTGTCTGAATTAATTTCTTCTATATCCATAGAAGCTACCACTAAACGTAGCTGACCAAAAATAATTTCTTGTGCTAAATCTTTTACAGCATCTAAAGTTAAACCTAATAAACGTTCAGCAGCATTTTGCATAACGCTTGGTTCAGTTGAAATACCAATTGTAAAACGTGAAGGTACGTTTACACGAATATTTTGTTTACTTAAAGCATTTGTTAAGTTTACTTCAATAGACATAGGGGTTAAATCCAAAAATTCATAATCCTGAATTATTGGCCATATAAATGACGCTCCACCATGAATACATTTGGCAGATAATCCACCACCAGTTTTTCCGTAGACAACTAAAATTCTATCTGAAGGACAACGTTTGTATCTCCTTATCATAGAAAAGAAAAATACAACGACTATAAAAATGATAGCTCCAATTAAATACACGGCTGTTACGCCAGTTTGCAAGGGTAGTAATAATGATAATAAATTCATAGTTATTTTTATTTAGATATTGTTTCAACAAGTAATAATTCGGCACTTACAATTTCGGTAACTTTTACCATGGTGCCCGTTTTTAAATCTTCACTTTCATCAGTTATCGCTTCTAATTCACGTAAGCTTCCCTGTACTTTAATTTGTATTTTCCCCATTTTAGAGCGTTTTGCTCCAATTGGCAAATAAACTTCTCCAATAACACCAATAGCATTTTTCATTTGTAAAGTGCCTGATTCTGCTAATTTATGCATCCAATAGAAGAGAGATGTTGTAATAACCATCATTAATATACCAGCAATAAAAGAAATAATTAGAGTTACAGTTGTAGACAAGTTGTTATTTAAACAGGTTAGTCCTGACCAACCAAAAATGGTAAAAAAAGCAACAATCCCTTTAAAGGTAAAAAACTGAAATCCAACACCGCCATCATCAACTTCAAAATCAGAAGCATCAGCATCCATATCAGTATCACCACCACCAATAAAAGTTAATAGAAAAATGATGAGAAATACAGCAGAACCAACTAAGGCTATAATCCAATAGGTTTGTTCTAAAGATGACATTCCAGTAAAAAATTCTTTCATAGTTTTACAATTTTAAGGAGTTATCGAATATACCACTATTCATTGAAATTTAACAAAATTAAACCTATTTAAAAGATAGATTTTTAAATATTAATTGAATACATTTTATTAGTATATAAATTGTAAAGAATGTTACTGTATAAAGACTAATTTTCCATTAAATTTGAATTTTTAAATAATTAAAGTAAATTATGACAAACAAAATTGAAGTTAGTTGGAAAGGAAATATGCTTTTTGAATCTGTTGCACCTGAAGGGAGTGTAATGATTGATGCCGCTGAGGATGTTGGCGGACAAGGAAAAGGGTTACGCCCAAAAGCAATGATGTTAACAGCATTGGCAGGTTGCTCTGCAATGGATGTTGCTTCATTATTAAAAAAAATGCGTGCTGAAGTTGAGAATTTTAAAATTGAAGTTGTAGCAAACCTTACTGATGAGCATCCTAAAATTTATGATAAAGTTCATGTAATTTATCGTTTTTATGGTAGTGACTTCAAAAAAGATAAAATTGAAAAATCTGTAAACCTTTCAGTTGAACGTTATTGTGGTGTTTTTGAAATGTTCCGTCAATTTTCAAATATTTCTCACGAAATAGTTTACATAGCGCAATAAAATAATTTGTTTACTTTTGAGGAAAAAGCAATGCTATGCGATGGAAATTAAAACCAGAAACGAATCCTCAAATTACTTCAAAATTAGCTCTTGAATTGGGAGTTGATAACACATTGGCTAAATTATTAGTGAATCGTGGTATAAAAACTTTTGATGAAGCCAAAGCTTTTTTCAGACCCAGTTTAAGTGATTTATACAATCCATATTTAATGAAAGATATGGATAAGGCTGTTGAACGAATTGAAAAAGCTATAATTAAAGGGGAGAATATACTAGTTTATGGCGATTATGATGTTGACGGAACTACTTCGGTTTCATTAGTTTTTTCTTATTTAAAAACAATTTACCCAAATGTTGCCACTTATATTCCTGATAGATATGCCGAAGGTTATGGTATTTCTTTTCAGGGAATTGATTATGCCGATGACAATAGTATTACCTTAATTATTGCTTTAGACTGCGGAATTAAAGCCATTGACCAAGTAAATTACGCCAAGGGAAAAGGCATTGATTTTATTATTTGTGATCATCACCGACCTGGAGATAAAATTCCAAATGCTATTGCGGTTTTAGATCCAAAAAGAGTAGATTGTAATTATCCATACAAAGAATTATGTGGTTGCGGTGTTGGGTTTAAATTAGTGCAAGCTTTGGCAAGTAACAGAGATCAAACAATTGATGATTTGGTTACTTATTTAGATTTGGTAGCCACTGCAATAGCAGCAGATATTGTTCCAATAACTGGTGAAAATAGAATTTTGGCTTACTTCGGATTGCAAGTAATCAATCAAAATCCGAGAACTGGTATTAAAGCTATGATTCAACAAGTGAAAAAAGAGGAATTTACAATTACAGATGTTGTTTTTATGATTGCTCCAAGAATTAACGCCGCAGGAAGAATTAAACATGGAAATTATGCTGTTGAATTACTAACTGAAATGGATTTTGATACCGCTGTAAAATTTGCTTCTGAAATTGAAAAAAATAATACAGACAGAAAAGAGTTAGATAAAACCATCACTATTGAAGCATTGCAACAAATTGAAGAAAATAAGGAACAAGAAAATTTTTCAACAGTTGTGTATGCTGAAAATTGGCATAAAGGTGTAATTGGTATTGTTGCTTCAAGATTGATTGAAACCTACTATCGCCCAACATTAATTTTTACCAAAAGCGGCGATAAATTAGCGGCCTCAGCACGTTCAGTAAAAGGATTTGATGTGTACGAAGCATTAGAACAATGTTCAGAGTTTATTGAACAATTTGGTGGACATAAATATGCTGCAGGTTTAACATTAGAACCATCAAATTATGAAAATTTTAAAGCAAAGTTTGAAGAAGTTGTAAAAAACACCTTACCTGAAGAACTCAGAACTCCAGAAATTTCTATAGATGCAGAAATTAGTTTAGATGAAGTAACACCAAAATTTTTCAGAATACTAAAACAATTAGAACCTTTTGGGCCTCAAAATATGAAGCCAGCTTTTATGACTGGAGGATTACGCGATAACGGTTATGGCAAAAAAGTGGGAGTTGATGAAACACATTTAAAATTGAATATTTTTCAAGGTTCAAATCAAAAAACATACAATGCTATAGGTTTTAGTATGGGAGAAAAACATCAAATTACAACCAATGGGAATTCATTTAAAGCTGTTTTTAATATTGACGAAAACCATTGGAATGGGAATACTTCTTTACAATTACTTTTGAAAGATATTGAAGAAGAATAATGAAATGGCATACTGAGCTTGTCTATGTGTTTTAAAATCTAATTTTCCTTAATTAAATACATATACACAGGATAATGATCGCTATAACCGCCAATAAAATTACTTCCTGAGAAACTTCTATATGGATACCCTTTATATTTTCCAGTTTGTGTGGTTAAATACTGAGGATTAAAAACATTTGTTTTATACATTTTATAGGTGGAATAATCTTTTGTTGTAGTTAACAATGGAGAAGTAAACATAATTTGATCAAACAAATTTATATTATCTCTATAAACCAATGTGTTTTGCCCGCGTCTAAACATATCTTCCATTGGATTATAAATATCACCTTCTTTTACGTTCCCTTTTATAGCTTTTGTTTTTAAAACAGTTTTTAAACTAGAATTTGTAGGGTCATCATTTAAATCACCCATAATAATTATTTTTGGGTTTGGATCGGTTAATTTTATTTGTTCAATAATTTGAGTGTTTAAATACGCTGCTTTTTCTCTATTAGATCTACTTTTTTCTTCACCACCTCTTCTTGAAGGCCAGTGATTTACAATCACATGAATCAATTCATCATCTAAATAACCAGATACTAATAATTGATCTCTGGTGTAAATTCGCATACCATTTTCATCCCACAATCTTAATTCAAAAGCTTCATGGTGTACAGGTTTAAAATAATTTTCTTGATACAATAAAGCAACATCAATTCCTCTTAAATCGGGAGAATCATATTGAATAATTCCATATTGTTTGTCTTTCAAATAATCTGTGTGTAATAAATCTTCCAGCACTTTATGGTTTTCAATTTCAGCAACCCCAATAATAACAGGGGTATTTTTTGCTTCTTGGACTCCTATTTCAGAAAGTACTTTTGCCATATTGTTTAATTTTTTATAATAAACAGCAGTTCTATTTTCTTTAAGCTCCATCATTGGGCTTGCTTCATCATTTTTTGTAGGATCATTTATAGTGTCATACAAGTTTTCAAGATTGTAAAACGCGATGGTTTTAATTTGATAGTTTTTTTGACTGAAAAGATTTCCTGATATCATAAAAAGGAAAGAAAATAGAATTAAAAAGTATTTCATGTTTTTTTATTTTTATGGTTACAAGCAGTTCATTATTAATCAACTTCTTGAGTGAAAAAAGTTTAGCATGCTTTTTTAAAAATTAGTTTTTAAGAATGGCTAATTTACTAACAATTTTTGAGCCAAAATTATATAACAACCAACTTTTAATGAAATTAAAGCTAAGCTAAAATAGCTTAAAATCTTAGAATTACTAATTTAATATAATTTTGCTATTTTTGTTTGTTAAAAAAATCAAAAAATACCCCTTATGAATCCCAAAAACCTCTTTTTAGTAATAACTTTATTATGTTCTGTTTTTACAGGGTATGGGCAGACTACTGATTTAATAATTTCAGAATATGGAGAAGGTTCTGTGGATAATAGTAAATATATTGAAATTTATAATGGTACAGGAGCCTCAGTAAATTTAACGAACTATGTTTTATGGAAAATAATTAATGGAGGGACTTGGCCTAAAGCTTCGTATACGTTTACTTCAACTACGCTGGTCAATGGAGCTACAATTGTTATTGCTAATAATGTAACTGATACGGCTGGTGCAGATGAATATGACTCTGTATTCTGCTCATGGAATGGAGATGATGCAGTAGGTCTTGTAAAATCAGGTGTTTTAATTGATGCTGTTGGAACAGATGGTGCAGACCCTGGTTCAGGATGGGATGTTGCAGGAATTGTAAACGGAACCGTAAACAATAGGTTAATACGGAAATCTACGGTATGTAGTCCTAATACAAATTGGACAACTTCAGCAGGGACTAATACTTCAGATTCTGAATGGACAGTTGTAAGCTATAATACCACAGGAAGTGCAAATGCAGGTCACACAGCAAGTTGTGCAGTCGCTACTCCAACAATAACAGTATCTCCAACCACATTAACAGGTTTAGATTACTCAGAAGGTTCAGGACCATCTCTAGAACAAACTTTTACAGTTTCAGGTACAGATTTAACAGCAAACATCACACTTACACCTCCAGCTAATTTTGAAATTTCAACAAGTTCAGGTGCAGGTTTTGGGAGCTCTATTACACTAGTTCCTATTTCCAATACAGTTTCTTCAACTACAATTTATGTAAGGTTAGCATCAGGATTGGCTGTAAATACCTACGGACCAAGTAATATAACAGCTAATAGTAATTTTGCAACCACAAAAAATGTTGCCGTAAGTGGCGAGGTAACTGCTGCGCCAACACCATGTGCGGAGTTATTTATTTCAGAATATATTGAAGGTAGTGGAACTAATAAAAATTTAGAACTTTACAACCCTACGTCATCTTCTATTGATTTAGCAAATTATCAAATAGCATTATTTGCAAATGGAAGTGTTACAGCAAGTAGCACAACTGCATTATCAGGTTCATTAGCAGCATATACTACATATGTTATAGCAAATTCAGGGTCTACCTCAGGCACAATAGATTTATCTAATGATACAGCAACTGGTTTTAATGGTAATGATGTGATTGCATTGCAAACTTCAGTAGGTGTAAATATTGATGTTGTTGGAGTAATAGGAAGCTCAGCTAATTTTGCACTAGATATAGGTTTACAAAGAAAAAATACTGTTCAAAATCCATCAACCTCTTATTCTGCTTCTGAATGGAATATTCTAGCTCTTGATGATGTTTCAAGCTTAGGAAGCCATACAAGTGATTGTGCAGTAACATCACCAACTATTACAGTTAGTGCTAATTCATTAATAGGTTTAGATTATGTTTTTGGATCTGGACCATCAGCAGAACAAACTTTTACAGTTTCAGGAAGTGATTTAACTACTGACATTGACCTAACAGCACCAACTAATTTTGAAATTTCAACAACACCTGGTGGTGGATTTTTAAGCTCATTAACTTTAACGCAAACTGGCGGTATAGTCAACACAACTACTATATATGTCCGTTTACTAACAGGTTTAATTATAAATGCTTATACAGGTAATTTAAATGCAACTAGTACAGGTGCAACAGCAAAAAATATAACTTTTGATGGTGAAGTAACATGTGTGCCAACACATACAATTACCAATTTTGCACCAGCATCTGGACCTATAGGTAGTGAAGTAACAATAACAGGAACAGGATTTTCAGCAGGATCTACAGTAGATTTTGATGGTGTTAATGCAACAGTTACTTATATAAATTCAACTACTTTAATAACAGAAGTTCCAACAGGAGCTATAAGTTATGTAATTACAGTTAATGAAGCTGGTTGTAGTTTAAATTCATCTTCAAGTTTTACAGTTTTAAGTGACAATGGTTGTGTGGGAGGAGTTATACCGGCTGGCTGGTCAGATTTAATGTTTTCAGGGATTTATGATGATCCTATTAGCTCGTGTCATTATTTCGAATTATTTAATCCAACAGCTTCAGATATTGATTTATCAGCTTATACTATTGGGTTCGACAATAACTTTACTTACGGTTCATCGGTTCCAACTTCAGGTTTTACAGGAGGTTCAATAACGTTATCTGGTACAATTGCAGCTGAGAGTACATTTATGGTTCAGGTAAGTTCAAGCGGTATATGTAATACATGTACAACGATAGTTCCTGACCTTACTTTTGCAAATGGAGGTATAAATATTGATGATAGATTGGTTTTATTAAATGGTTCAACTATACAAGATGTATGGCAAAATCATTCTAGCAGACCAGGTTATGATACAATTTATAATGAAGGTTATATCTATTCAATAAATATTTTGGCCACAGCACCAGCGACTACATTTGATTTGGTAAATTGGTCATCTAACGGAACGGAATCTTGTTTTGGTTTTGCTTTATCTTCAGCAGTTTTACCAACTATAAATACACAACCAGTTGATGCAAGTGGTTGTTCTTCAGTAGCATTTATGATAGCAGCAACTACTGGAGGCGGAGGAACATTAACTTATCAATGGAAATACAATGATGGCTCTGCTTCTGGATGGTCAAATGTATTAAATTCAAGTTTCTCTCCAGGTACAGTTACAGGTGAAACTTCAAATAATTTAACCATTTCAGGATTTAATGTTGATGGATATCAATTTTATTGTGAAGTAACAGAAAATGGATCATGTGCAGTTTCTAGTGATGCAGCACAAGTTACTACACAAACAACTAGCTGGGATGGGTCTAATTGGAGTATTCCCCCTTCAATTTCTACAACTGTAATTATTAATGGAAATTATAATACAGGAACAAACGGAAGTTTTATCGCTTGCAGTTTAATTGTTAATGATACATTCAGTTTAACAGTTGATAATTCAACCTATGTTGAAGTAGAAAATGACGTTACAATTAACGGTACTTTAGTTGTTGAAACTCAAGGTTCTTTTGTTCAAAATAGTGATGCTGGATTATTCACAGTTAATGTTGGTGGTACTTCTTCAGTCAATAAAACAACTGCGCCTTTAAATAATTGGTATGAATATACTTATTGGAGTAGTCCAGTTTTAGGGGAGACCATTGGTGTTGGTTTGGCTAATTCTCCAATAGGAAGAAGATTTTGGTATAATGCCCAAAACTATTTAGATGCTACTAAAGAAACAGGGAATGATAATGCTATAGTTCCAGGTCAAGATGGAGTTGATGATAATGGAAATACATGGCAATATGCTGCTGCTGCAAATGTTATGATACCAGGAGTTGGTTATGCTGCAACACAATCATCCTCGGTATTATCGCAGTATGATTATACATTTACAGGTCCGTTTAACAATGGGGTTATTACTGTGCCTGTTTATAGAAATGATGCAGAGTTGTTGGATGATAATTCCAATTTTATAGGAAACCCTTATGCTTCAGCAATTGATGCAGATATATTTTTTAATACAAATGTAAATTCTTTAAATCCAAGTGGTGCTTTAGATGGCATAATTTACTTATGGTCTCATAATACACCTCCTTCAAATGTTGCAAATGGAAATGAAGATCAAAATTTTGCACAATCAGATTATGCAATTATAAATGGTGGAGGACAATTAGCGGGAGGTGATGGCGTTATACCAAGTAGAAATATTCCTTCAGGACAAGGGTTCTTTACTTCATTTTCTAATGTAGCAAGTGCAACAGTTGTAAGTGGAACAATAAAAACCGGAGATGTAATTTTTAATAACTCAATGAGAGCCAAAGCGGGTAATAATCAATTCTTTAAAACTTCGGATATAAATAAAGTAAGTTCTCCTAAAAATAAAATTTGGATAAATTTAACTTCAAATAATGGCGTTTTCAATCAGTTAACGGTAGTGTATGTAAATGGAGCGACAAATGCAAATGATGGCTCTTATTATGACGCAAAAAAAAGTATTCCAACTGGAAAGGCAGCTATTATTTATTCTTTAATTGAAGGAGATTCAGAAAAGTTTGCAATACAGGGGAAGGATTTAAATAGTCTTAATTTAAAAGAAAAATTTTCTTTAGGATTTCAGACTTCAATAGACATACCTACTCAATTCAAATTATCTTTAGCTAAATTTGAAGGTGATTTTGTAACAAATCAACCTATTTATTTAAAAGATAGTGAATTCAATTTATATCATAATTTATCTAAATCTGATTATTCTTTTACTGCTGAACCTGGCGAATATAATAATCGTTTTGAAATCTCTTTTAGAGATGGTAGTCAACCTATTAATAATTTAAATCCTAATGAATTAGTTATTTTCGAACTAAATGATGGAAATGTTCAATTTACAATAAATGATGACCTTACCATTAAAAATATAGTTATTATTGATATTTTAGGAAGAAAAATCTATAATTTTAAAGGAAGTAATTATACAGAAACATACAATTTATCTAAGTTAGGTACATCTGTATATATTGCTAAAGTTGAATTATCTAATGGTGAAATAATTATTAAAAAAGCCATTAAAAAGCTGTAGCTTATTAACATATAAAACTTTATAAAAAGAGGATTATTTTTAAAAATTATCCTCTTTTTTTGTTCATAGTTTTTTTCAGATAAAAATTTAGAAGTAATCAATTTATGAATCAGACGTGATTCATAAATTATTTTTAGTACTTTTAATAAAAATTGCATATGAAAATAATAGTTATAACAGCTATTGTATGGCTCTGCTATACAGTAAACGCTACTTCGCAAACAGTAACTTCACTTAAAGGAAAGGTTGTAAACGCAACTTCCGAAAAGAATTTAAAAGGTGTTATCATTAAAATTAAGGGAACTTCTCTTTTCGTAGAAACGAATATCAATGGTGAATTTAATATTGAAAAAGTTCCCATTGGTAGTCAAATTGTTCAAATTACTTTTGAAGGTTTTAGTTCGCAAAACATTCCAATTACTAATATTGAAAATGAAGTTTATTATTTAGGGACTATCTTTTTATATCCTTCCATAACTGAACTTCAAGAAACAAGTATTATTTCTTTATCTGATGACGATTTGCTAGATGATGGAGATCGAAGTTCCGACTATATTGCTGGTTTATTTCAATCGTCTAAAGATGCCTATTTAAAAGCTACTGCGTTTAATTTTGGACAAGCTTGGTTTAAAGTTCGTGGATATGATTCAAGTTACGGAACCATTTCAATAAATGGAATTGAAATGAATAAATTGTATGATGGAAGGCCGCAATGGAGCGACTGGGGAGGTTTAAATGATGCTTTTAGAAATCAGGATTTTACCAACGGTTTAGCGCCTTCAGAAATTACTTTTGGAGGAATTTTAGGAAGTATAAATTTTAACACAAGAGCTTCCGATTATCAGAAGGTTTCAAAAATATCCTTGTCTGCAACCAATAAAAGTTATACGGGACGTGTAATGGCAACTTATGCTACTGGAATGAATAATAACAATTGGGCTTTTGTTGTTTCAGGTTCACGTAGAATAGCCGACGAAGGTTATTTGGAAGGAGCATCTTACAATGCTTGGGCGGCTTTTTTAGCAACCGAAAAAAAACTAAATAACAATCATAGTTTAAATTTAACTGCTTTTGTTGCTCCAAATAGAAGAGGAAAATCGTCTCCAAATACACAAGAAGTGTACAATTTAAAAGGATATAAATACAACTCTTATTGGGGATTGCAAGAAGGTGATAAACGAAACTCTAGAATGAAAGAAATTTTAGAGCCAATTGTAATGTTGAGTCATTTTTACGTAAAAGATAATACTTCATTAAAAACAACAGTAGCTTATCAGTTTGGACATATTGGAAATAGTCGTTTAGGGTATTTTAACGCTCCAAATCCAGATCCAACCTATTGGAAATATTTACCAAGCAGTTATTTACGTTTTGAAGATAATTTAGACTACGCCAATGCGTATTTAGCAGAACAGGAATTTTTAGAAAACGGACAATTAGATTGGAATGAATTGTATGAAGCTAATGCCAATAATGGGAATTCCTTATATTATTTATATGAAGACCGAGTGGATGATTCTCAAATTAACTTCAATTCAACGTTTAATTCAACTTTAGCGAAAGAGTTAAATTTAAATGCGGGTGTTTCTTTTCAAAATTTAACTTCAGAAAATTATGGAAATATGTTAGATTTATTAGGTGGAAATGGCTTTGTAGATTTAGATCAATATGCAGAAGGAAATGCACAACAAAACGATTTAAATAACCCAAACAGGATTGTAAGTGTAGATGATAAATTTCAATACAATTATACAATAAATGCTTCTTTTGCTAGTGCTTTTGCTCAATTACAATTTACCAAAAGAAAGTTAGATTATTTTGTAGGTATGAACTTTAAAACTACCAATTATCAACGAGATGGTTTGTATCAGAATGGTACTTATTTGGATAATTCCTTCGGAAAAAGTGAAAAATTATCGTTTTCAGATTTTAGTGCAAAAGGTGGTTTAACTTATAAATTCACGGGTCGCCATTTAGTAACTATAAATGGTGCTTTTATTTCAAATGCACCAACAATTAGAACTGCTTTTTCAAATTCAAGAGTAAACAACAACATTACACCTGATTTAACAAGCGAAAAAATAATGACTGGTGATATAAGTTATATTTTTAGGTCTTCAAAAATTCAATCAAGAATTACTGCTTATTATACTAAATTTAGTGATGCCATTGAAACATCGTTCTTTTTTGCAGAAGGATTATTGGGAGATCAAGCCGATTTTGTAAACGAAATTATTACAGGCGTTGATAAAAGAAATATTGGTGCAGAACTAAGTTTTGAATACCAAGTTACTTCAACTATTAAATTATTAGGAGCTGGAGGTTTTGGGCAATTTACGTATGATAACAATCCGCAATTGTATCTTCAATCTGAAAGTTTTACTGATGAAGATAGCAATTTCGGAATTGCCTATTTAAAAGATTATCGCATTTCAGGAACTCCACAAAGAGCTTATTCTTTAGGTTTTGAATATCGTGATCCAAATTTTTGGTGGTTTCAGGCAAGCGCTAATTTTTTATCAAACAATTATTTAGATATTTCTCCATTATTGCGAACCGATAATTTTTATACAGATACGGATGGTGTACCATTTGTAGATGATGAAACCGGAGTTGAAGTCACTCAAGAACAAGTAAATTCATTATTAACACAAGAAAAATTTGACGATGCCTTTTTAGTCAATCTTGTGGGTGGAAAATCTTGGCTAATTAACCATAATTATGTTGGTTTTTTTCTAGGCATTAATAATGTATTGGGAGAACTTTTTAAAACAGGCGGTTTTGAGCAATCTAGGAATGCCAATTATCCAGAATTAAAACAAGATAAACAATTAAACAAACCCATTTTCGGACCAAAATATTGGTATGGAAACAATACTTCATTCTATTTAAATTTATATGTAAGATTTTAAAAAAAACGCTATGAAAAAAAATACAACTATTCAAAAATTAATAGGTTTATTTCTATTAGTTAATACCTTTTTTGGCTGTGTAAAAGACCAAGATTTCTCAAAGCCAACAGTAGATTGTGTTGAACCGGAAATTACTGCAACCAACACCCTTCAACAAGTAAAAGATATGTACACCTTTGGTGGCGCAACAGTTATTGATACCGATGTAATTATTGAAGGTTATGTGGTTTCAAGTGATAAATCGGGTAATATTTATAAAACACTTTCCATACAGGATAAACCTGAAAACCCTACTTCAGCAATTAAAATTTCTATTGATGAAACCAATATGTATACAAAATATGATGTTGGGCGAAAAATTTATGTGAAGTTAAAAGGCTTGGCGGTTGGTTATAGTTTTGGAAGTATCCAAATTGGGCAAGCTGTTGAGGGAGAATTAGCTCGTATTTCGGCTTTTGAAGTTAAAAATCATCTATTTCGTTCGTGTGAAGTTGCTGAAATTATTCCTAAAAAAGTGACCATTTCAGAGTTGAATGAAACGATGTTAGAAATGTTGATTGAAATTGAGAATGTGCAATTTAAGACAAACGATTTAGGCTCGTCGTTTGCAAATGTTGAAGATACAGAAACGGTAAACCGTGTGTTGGAAAACTTTAACAGTAATTGTAATTTGGTGGATGAAGTTATTATTAGAAATAGCGGATTTTCAAAATTTAAAAATCAATTACTTCCAGAAGGAAAAGGAAGTGTAATTGCAGTTTTTGGAAATTTTTATGATGATTTTCAGTTGTATTTAAGAGATATGGATGATGTGAAATTCACAGAAGCACGTTGCGATTATTCCAATGCATTAACACCAACTATTACACTTTCAGAAGTTAGAGATTTGTATGAAGGAACTATGGTTGAATTTGGTGTTAGTAATAATTACGTTATTGAAGGATATGTTGTTTCAAGTGATGAAGATGGAAATTTTAAAGAGAAATTAGTCATTCAAGATGCTATTGAAAATCCAACTGCAGGAACCCAGATTTTGATTGAAAATGATGCCATTTTTGAAGATTATAATGTGGGTGACAAAGTTTTTGTGAAGTTAGATAGATTATATATGACTAAAAATGATGGAATTTTAACTATTGGATTTCCTAATGGCAATAAAACTTCAAAAATTGATGCTTCAGAAATAAGCCGTTTTATTTATAATAGTGAAGAAAATTTTGAAATTATTCCAGCAGATATTTTAATTTCAGATGTTTTAAATTCAAATTATGAAAATACATTGGTAAGCGTTTTAAATGTGCAATTAGTTGAAAATGAATTAGGAAAAGCTTTTACGTTTTTTACTGGAGATGATGATGGAACTAGAACACTTGAAACTTGTGGAGAAACTATAAAAGTGTCAGTTTTTACAAGTGGAGATGCCACTTTTGCGAACGAATTATTTCCAGAAGG
>NZ_JBFFOE010000061.1:0-15023 GCF_041562875.1 Lutibacter sp.
TTGATACTCGTTCGCAACCTTCTACAAATAGATATTACAATACTGAAAACAGAAGAACTACTACGAATGAAAGACGCGCACCAATAAATCAAAAAGAAACGAGTAACACAAATTATAGAAGTTCTTCAAATAATAATAATAATAATAATAATAGTTCATCTTCTGAAAGTAGAAGTAATAGCCGTAGTAGTTCAGCTAGTTCATCTTCATCAAGATCATCTGGAAATACTTCGTCTTCATCAAATAGTAGTTCATCAAGAAGAAGCTCAACCCGTAATTAAAAATAAAACGTCATGAAAAAATTATATTTTGTAGTAATGCTATTAAGCGTTGCTTATATTTCTAACGCACAAACTTTAGGTTATAATGATATAGGTGTGCTGTTTTCAACAGAAAAAATAAATGGTACAGCACGCTATAATGCTATGAGTGGAGCATTTGGAGCTTTGGGAGGCGATTTGTCATCCATTGAAACAAATCCTGCTGGTGCTGCAGTATTTTTAAAAAGTGAATTTTCAGCTTCATTAAATATTAGGAATACTAAAACAACATCTTCTTTTTATGGAACAGATGAACTTACAGATAATAATTATACCAACTTATCACAAGCAGGCGGTGTATTTGTATTTAATACCAACCGTAATTCTGATTGGAGTAGCCTTGCATTAGGTTTTAATTACAGTATTGTAAATGATTTTGAAGGCCTTTGGCTAGCAAGTGGTAATAGTGGTTTTGCACCAATTTCAGATATTTATGACCCTACAGTAGTTTATGGAAATTCAGATGGACAATATTTTGAAAACTTTACCGATGGAAGAAATAATAAATACACTTTTACTATTGCTTCACAATACAGAGATAATTTATATATAGGAGCGTCTATTAATACCTATGATTTAGAATATTACCAAAGTGCACTTATAGAAGAATATAATAATGATGGTAGTGGAAACACTTATGATGTATCTCAAATTCAAGAATTATTAACCTATGGAGACGGTTATTCATTTTCAATTGGTTTTATTTCTAAACCTAGTGAAAATATTCGTCTCGGATTGGCTTATCAATCTCCTGTTTGGTATAGTTTAGCTGAAGAATTTGTTGAATTTGATGTGAATATATTTGAAAATAATGTAAGTACTGAAACTGATTTTTCAGGCCTTAATGGTTTTGATTACGAATTAAGAACACCCAGTAAATTAACAGGGAGTTTTGCTTATATTTTTGATAAACAAGGATTAATTAGTATTGATTACATTTACAAAAACTACAGCAATATTGAAATAAATAGCCCTGGGTTTTCTACCGAAAATAAAATTTTTAATACTGATCTAGAAAGTACTGGGCAATTACGTATTGGTACTGAATGGCGTTTTGATGATATCTCTATTAGAGGTGGTTATCATATGGAGAAAAGCCCTTATAAAAACGCTTTAGGTTCTGATGATACAGACGGATTTTCACTTGGGGCCGGTTACAAATTTAGAGGTGGAAAATTAGATTTCGCATATCAAAAATCTACAAACACAGCATCTTATAATTTTTATCCTCAATACAATCAAATAAACACTACTAATTTAAATTTTGATACTTCAAAATTTACAGCAACACTAGTACTAAATATTTAATATATAATACCCTATTATAGTAAACGCCTCTAAATTGAGGCGTTTTTTATTTTCAACCCAATACATTAAGTATGTTTTAGTACTTTTGCACAAATAATTTTAAAAAAATGGAAGCAATTTCTTTAAGAATAGAAAAAACAACAACTGATACAATTATAAAATTTACTGCAAACACAGTTTTAATTAGTGGAAGTTATCAATTTAATAATATTGATGAAGCTAAGAATTCACCTTTAGCGCAACAATTATTTCATTTACCATTTGTAAAACAAGTTTATATTTCAGCAAACTTTATAGCAGTTGAAAGATTTAACATTGTTGAATGGAGTGACGTTCAGGAAGAACTAAAAGAACAAATTGAAATTTATTTAAACAACCCAGGTGTTTTGGTTTTAGAAGAAAATGAACCTCAACAAAAAATTCCTGTTGAAGTTTATGCTGAATCAACACCAAACCCTTCAGTCCAAAAATTTGTTGCTAATAAAAAATTAGTTGAAACAGATTTTGAATTTAAAAATAAAGAAGAAGCTAAAAACTCACCTTTAGCAACTGAATTATTTAATTTTGAATATGTTAAAGAAGTGTTTATTTCTGAGAATTATGTTTCAATCACAAAATTAGAGACAGCGGATTGGGGCGAAATAACTGTTGAAGTTAGAAGTTTTATTAGACAATATATTGCCGATGGAAAAACAATAGCCTCTATTAATGCTCAACAAAAAAAGCACACACAAACTATTGAAGAAGCAACAACTAATCTTGATGATGTTTCAAAACAAATAATTGATCTTTTAGATCAATATGTAAAACCTGCAGTTGCTGCTGACGGTGGAAATATTGCATTTCAATCTTACGATGCAACTACACAAACAGTAAATGTAATTTTGCAAGGTGCTTGTAGCGGTTGTCCTTCATCAACAGTTACTTTAAAAAATGGTATTGAAAATATGTTAAAACAACTAATACCAGGAAAAATTAGTCAAGTTGTAGCTGTAAATTACTAACTATTTATGAGTGAAAAAGTAAAGCCCTATAAAAATTCTGAACTTGGTAAAAAAGAGCAAGTTGCAAAAATGTTTGACACCATTTCTAAAGAATACGACGGTTTAAACCGTGTTATATCTTTTGGAATTGATGTGAAATGGCGTAATAAAGTTGTTAAAATAATTGGAGATACAAATCCCAATTCAATTTTAGATATTGCAACTGGAACAGGTGATTTAGCAATTAATTTAACTAAAACAAAAGCTTCAAAAATAATTGGATTAGATATTTCTGAAGGAATGCTTGAAGTTGGAAGAAAAAAAATTGAAAAATTAAATCTAACTAATACTATTGAAATGGTATTTGGTGATTCAGAAAAAATTCCTTTTAGTGACAATTCTTTTGATGCTATTACCGTTGCTTTTGGAGTTCGTAATTTTGAAGATTTAGAAAAAGGCTTATCTGAAATATACCGAGTTTTAAAAACCGGAGGAACTTTTGCTGTTTTAGAAACTTCAATACCAACCAAAACTCCATATAAACAAGGATATACATTTTATTCTAAAAATATTTTACCTTTAATTGGTAAATTATTTTCAAAAGACAAATCAGCTTATAAATATTTATCAGATTCAGCAGCTGCATTTCCTTATGGTGTAGCTTTCAACAATATTTTACAAAAAGTTGGGTTTATAGCTATAGAAAACAAACCTCAAACTTTTGGGGTTGCTTCAATTTATATAGCAAAAAAATAATAGATGAAAAAAGTTTTTGTAACCGTTATTCTATGTTTCATAATAATGAACAATAGTACAGCCCAAAAAAGAGACATTGTTCAATACAAACAAAATTGGGACAAGCAAATAGTTTATTGGGGTTATTATCTTGGAATCAACAAAAAAGATTTTAAAATATCCTATCTAAATCCAGACACTTTCATAAACGTTACAAGTACTTCTGGTTTTGAAGTTGGGTTAATTGGTGATCTTCGATTACACAAAAATATAAACTTACGTTTGGAACCTGGGCTTTCTAGTAACACAAAAACACTAGAATTTACAAATATTGAAGGGAATGATAATGTTAGGATAAGAGAGGTTAACGGAACTTATTTAAGAATTCCTTTGTTGTTAAAATTTAGTACCGATAGGTTAAATAATATACGACCTTATGTAGTTGGTGGGGTTTCGTACGATTTTAATTTTTCAAGTAATCAAGACAATCCTAATGACAATTTGGATGGAGAATTTAGAATGACCAAAAATAATTTTATGTATGAAGTTGGTGTAGGAATTGATTTATATTTACCCTACTTTATTTTTTCACCATCTATTAGAGGTGTATTTGCCATAAATAATGAATTGGTGAGAGATACTGATCCAAACAGCCAATGGACTGGTAATATTGATTATCTTGGAACAAGAGGCGTTTTTATAAAATTCGCTTTTCACTAAAAATAAAATTTATTTTATCGCTTAAATTCACTTAATAAAATTGCAGTAGCTGTTGCTACATTTAAACTTTCTGTTTGCTGTAAGTTTCCAAATCTAGGTATTGAAATTGTATTCGTTAACAATTTTAAAATTGAATTACTAATTCCGTTAGCTTCATTTCCCATCACCAAAATCGCATTTTTAGGCAAACTACTTTTATAAACATTCTCACCTTCCATTAATGATGCATATTTAGGAAGTTCTATATTTTGCAAATAAGTTTCCAAATCCATATAAATTATAGAGACTCTTGTTAAAGAACCCATAGATGCTTGTACTACTTTTGAATTATAACAATCAACTGTATTTGTTGAGCAAATAAGCTGATCAACTCCAAACCAATCACACAATCTAATAATGGTTCCTAAATTTCCTGGGTCGTTTATTTCATCTAGAGCTATAACTAAACCTTCTTTTTTTATTGGTTCATTTAAAGGAATTTTAAAAATTCCCAATACATTATTAGGTGTTTTAAGAGTACTTATTTTTTTTAACTCAGTTTCAGATATTATTGTGGCTTTTTCAATATTATCATACGCTAATTTATCCACACAAAATAAATGCTCTAATTCAAAATTTGAGTTTAAAAATTCACCTACAACTTTTGTGCCTTCGGCAATAAATAAATTATAATTGGTTCGGTACTTTTTTTGCTGTAAGCTCGTTATTAATTTTAACTGATTTTTACTTAAACTCATGTTTTTAATTATAAAAAATTGTAATTTGATAATATCTTGAAAAGGTTTACTTTTGAAACAAATTTAAACTCTTATTTATTGAAAAGCAATATTATAATATTAATAATTCTATTAAGCATCTCTTATAGTTTTTCATCGTGCAATACGGTAAAGTATGTTCCTGAAAATAAACACCTACTTATTAAAAATACCGTAATTGTTAATGATAAGAAAGTGGTGGCTGATGAAATTAACGATTATATAGTTCAACGTCCTAATCAGTTAGTTTTAGGAGTTCCTTTTCCGCTTCATTTTTACAATGTTGGAAACAAGAATTTTGAAAGAGATTTTGAAAATTGGAAATTAACCAATCCTAAATGGTACAAATTTACAAAAAATGTATTTTCAGAAAAGCAAGCTAGAGGAATTCGAAATTTTAAATACAATTCACATCAATGGTTTTTAAATAATGGAGAACCTCCTGTAATTTTTGAGGCTAAAAAAGCAACACAAACGGTAAATAATTTAATGCTTCATTATTACAATGAAGGATATTTTAAGGCTAAAGTTACATTTGAAGAACAATTATTAAAAAATAAAAAAGCTAAAGTTAACTACTATGTAAACACAGACAAACCCTATACTTTAGATAGTGTTAAAACTACTATTGAATCAAAAATTCTAGATTCAATATATAGAATTCATGAAAACGAATCTTTTATAAAAAAAGAAAACATCTTTAAGCTTGCTTCATTTATAAATGAACAAAATAGATTAACCAAGTTATTTAGAAATTCAGGAATTTTTAGATTTAATAAAAACGCCATTACTTTTGAAGCAGATTCTGCCAATTATAAATCTGACATTGATCTTATTATTAATGATAGTATTGGAGTTTTTCCTTTTAAAATTCAAAAAATAAAAAACGTAAATATTTATACAGATTACTCTTACAATACAAAAGAAAACCCTATTAAAGACAGCCTAAATTACAATGGATATTCATTTTTAGCACAGAAAACATTAAAATACAATCCTAAAATATTATTAAATTCTATTTTTATTGAACCAAATTCCATTTATAAAGATGAAACCCGTGAATTAACCCGAAAAAATTTAAGAGGCTTAAATAATTTCAGGTCTGTTGATATAAAATATACCGAATTGGAAGATGATATGCTTGAAGCATCCATATTCTTAACTCCGCTTAAAAAATATTCAATTGGTCTTAATACTGAACTAACACACTCTAATATTAGACAACTTGGTGTTTCTGGTAAACTGTCTTTCTTAAATAGAAATATTTTTAAAGGATCTGAAATCTTAAAATTTTCTATTCAAGGCTCATTTTTAGATTCGAAAGATGCTGCTGACAACGAAAGTTTATTAAATGCATGGGAAATTGGTGGTGACGTTTCTCTAGAACTTCCTAGGTTTTTAGTGCCTTTTAACCCAACTAAAATTATTTCAAAAAAGAAATCTCCAAAAACAACCTTCACATTAGGAACTAGTTTACAAAAAAATATTGGTTTAGATAAACAAAAATACACTGGTATTGTAGATTACACTTGGGAATCATCTTTAACTAAAAAACATAGTTTTCAACTTTTAAATGCGCAATTTATTAAAAATTTAAATATTGACTCCTATTTTAGCATTTATACATCTGAGTATAATAATCTTGTTGAAATTAAAGATAACTATTTCTCCAACGAAATTTTAACTGAACAAAATGCAATTACATTTATTAAAACTTTTATTGACTCAGATTTTAAAAACACAAATGCCACAGAATACCAAACGGCAAAAAATATAGAAGCTAGGTATAATATTATTACAGAGGATGTACTTATCCCCTTGGTAGCTTATACATTTACATACAACAATAGTGAAAATTATAAGGATTCAGATTTTTCATTTTTTAGAGCTAGAATTGCTTCCTCTGGAAATTTAACTACTTTATTAGCTACAAAAAAAGATGCTAATGATGTAAAAACATTCTTAAATACCCCAATAGCTCAATATATAAAAACCGATTTAGAATATAAAAAATTCTGGAACTTATCATTAGAAAATGTTTTGGCATTCAGAAGTTCTATAGGGATAGCAATTCCTTATGGTAACTCAAGTACAATACCATTTAGCAGAAGTTATTTTATAGGCGGACCAAACGATTTAAGAGCTTGGAAAATTTATGATTTGGGTCCAGGATCTACACAAAGCGGTTTAGAATTTAATGTGGGAAATCTAAAATTTATAAACAGCCTAGAATATAGATTTAAAGTAATTAACAGCATTAAAGGTGCCTTATTTGTTGATGCAGGAAACATTTGGGATATATCAAACTCAACAATAACTTCTTCCGAAGCAAAATTTAACGGTTTTGATTCTTTAAAAGACATTGCAATTGGATCAGGGTTTGGCATTAGATATGACCTGAGTTTTATTTTATTAAGATTAGATTTAGGGTTTAAAACTTACGAACCTTACCTTACTAATGGAAACAAATGGTTTACTAATTATAATTTCAGTAAAACTGTATATAATTTCGGTATAAGCTATCCTTTCTAAAAAAACTATTACGATTTCGTTTTTTTTCTATTCAAATTAGATTATTAACAGCTATAATTCCTTAATTTTGCTACAATTAAGTTATCAATACTAATTACACATAGAATATTATGAGCCATACAATTAAACCAGGAGTTGCAACAGGTAAAGAGGTGCAAGAAATTTTTAAATTAGCAAAAGCAAAAAAATTCGCATTACCTGCTGTAAACGTAATAGGATCAAATACAATTAATACTGTTTTAGAAACTGCAAAAGAATTAAATTCACCCGTAATCATTCAATTTTCAAATGGCGGAGCTCAATTTAATGCAGGAAAAGGTTTGTCTAATGAAGGGCAAAAAGCTGCTATTGCTGGTGGAGTTGCCGGAGCAAAACATATTCATACTTTAGCGCTAGCTTATGGAGTTCCTGTAATTTTACATACAGACCATTGCTCAAAAAAATTATTGCCTTGGATTGATGGATTATTAGATGCAGGAGAACAATTCTACAAAGAAAATGGAATTCCATTATACAGTTCTCATATGATTGATTTATCTGAAGAACCTTTAGAAGAAAATATTGAAATTTGCAAAACTTATTTAGCTCGTATGAGCAAAATGGGAATGACGTTAGAAATTGAGTTAGGAATTACTGGTGGTGAAGAAGATGGTGTTGACAACTCTGATGTTGACGCTTCAAAATTATACACACAACCTGAAGAAGTTGCTTATGCATACAACGAACTTAAAAAAGTAAGCGATAATTTCACTATTGCAGCATCATTTGGTAATGTTCATGGTGTATACAAACCAGGTAATGTGAAATTAACTCCAAAAATTTTAGATAATTCTCAAAAATATATTGAAAAAGAAAATGGAACCGAACCAAATCCTGTAGATTTTGTTTTCCATGGCGGATCAGGTTCAACTCTTGAAGAAATTAGAGAAGCTATTGGATATGGCGTTATCAAAATGAATATAGATACTGATATGCAATTTGCTTTTACAGAAGGAATTAGAGACTATATGAATGATAAAATTGACTATTTAAGAACACAAATAGGGAATCCTGATGGAGCTGATCAACCAAATAAAAAATATTACGATCCACGTGGATGGTTACGCAAAGGTGAAGAAACATTTAAAACTCGTTTAATTGAAGCATTTAAAGATTTAAATTGTGTAAATGTTTTATAATCAGTAAAATAAATAATTAAATTAACAAAGAGAACTTTTTTTTAGATGTTCTCTTTGTTTTTTTTAGTAATTTGCACTCCCATTTTCAACTAAAACAAAATATTATGTCATCTTGGTTTCAAAGAAAAGATAAAGGTATTCAGACATTAACTGAAAATAAAAAAGATGTCCCAAAAGGACTATGGTACAAAACGCCGAGTGGTAAAGTTGTAGACACTGAAGAATTAAAACTTAATTACTATGTTAGCCCAGAAGATGGCTATCATGTTAGAATAGGTAGTGCTGAATATTTTGAAATTCTTTTTGATAATAATACGTTTAAAGAATTTAATGAAAATGTAATATCTAAAGATCCTTTAAAATTTACTGACACTAAAAAATATACTGACAGATTAAAGGATGCCTATTCAAAAACAAACTTAAAAGATGCAGTAAGAACCGCTGTTGGTAAATCTTTTGGCAAAGATTTAGTAGTAGCTGCTATGGATTTTAGTTTTATTGGTGGATCTATGGGAAGTGTTGTTGGCGAAAAAATTTCGAGAGCAATTGATTACTCAATAAAACACAAAGTACCATTTTTAATGATTTCAAAATCTGGTGGTGCAAGAATGCAGGAAGCTGCAATATCTCTAATGCAATTAGTAAAAACATCTGTTAAATTAGCCCAACTTGCAGAAGTTAATATACCATACATATCATTATGTACAGATCCAACAACAGGTGGAACAACCGCTTCATACGCAATGTTAGGAGATATAAATATTGCTGAACCTGATGCTTTAGTTGCATTTGCAGGACCAAGAGTTGTAAAAGATACTACTGGGAAAGATTTACCTCCTGGGTTTCAACGTTCCGAATTTGTTTTGGAACATGGATTTTTAGATAAAATTGTAGAACGTAAAAACTTAAAAAAACAAGTAAATTTATATATAGATTTAATTCAGAATTTACCAATTAGAAAATAAAAAAAGCGAGCTGATTTCCATTAGCTCGCTTTTTTTGTTTAAATAATATAATTAGACAAAATTAATGCATCCTTCTTTTTAGAATTATTTCAGTTTCTACTCCATCACTATTTGTTATAACAGCAATATCATCACAAGTTCCATCCCCAAAATTCAATGAACTAGTAAGTTCTCCTTTTGTAAATTCAATTATACCACTTACAATAAATCTACAAGACATTTCTCTTCTTAACGCTTCAGTAATAATAGCCGAACAAACTGTACCATCTTTAAATGTATTTGTCCAATTTCCTGTAATTAAATAAACATTATCATCCCAAATTATTGTATCATAACCTTCAATCCATTCTCTCGTTTTTGTACCAACTCTTGAAACAAATTCTCCATCAGTCCAAGTTAAAGTCATGTCAATTGTTTTAGTTGACTCAGGATTTCCATTTTCATTTTCCTTTATTCTAACAATAGTATTTTCTCCTACAATTGTAATATCATTAAACGCAAACCCTTCAAAAGACTGAATAACAGTTATTATTTGCAACTCTAAATCAAATGAATAGCTCATTATAATTTTACCCGAAATAATATTTCCATTAGGCAATTCACAACCATCACCAAAATCTAATGTTACCGTTTTAATTGTTCCATCTATAACAACCGTTTTAACAACACAATCTGGCATTCCACCAAATCTATCATCAGTTTTTAAAGCTTCATCCTTACTGCTAAGGTTCAAATCATCATATAAAAAGTCATCTATAATATTATCAACTTCATCTGATATATCATCAGATTCTACAAGAGCAATTGCTTCTTCATCTGATATAACATCTACTACTTCTGCTAAATCAGTTACTTCAACCAAATTACTATCTTCACAACTTGTGAAGACCAATCCACTTAGCATAAAAACCGCAACCAACTTTAATTTTAAATTATTCATTCTCATAATATTAGTGTTTTAATTGTTAACATTCATATTATCTTAGACCTTATGAAATTGTAAAAGTTTAATTGTAACTAAAAATAAATAAGTTGTTTCTGTAGTTAATTGTTAATCAAAATAATAATAGTACCTTTGCGGCCTGTTTACTGCATTTGTAGTAATCATACATAAAAATTATTAATAAAAATTAATGTTAGCATGTACTTAACAAAAGAAAAAAAAGCTGAAATTTTTGCCAAACATGGTGAATCAGCAACAAACACAGGTTCTTCAGAGGGCCAAATTGCATTATTTACTTTCAGAATTAACCACTTAACTGAACACTTAAAAAGAAATCGCAAAGATTTTAATACAGAACGTTCATTGGTAAAATTAGTAGGTAAAAGAAGAAATTTCCTTGACTACTTAATTAAGAACGATATTGTAAGATATCGTGAAATAATTAAAGAGCTAGGTATTAGAAAATAATTTCATAAATTAAGAGGCAAATTTTGCCTCTTTTTTTTTAAAATTAAGAATACATTAAAGAAAGCATTTATTAAACTTTTCATTGGTTCATAAGCAACACAACAACTAAAACCAATTGTTTAATTAAAATTAAAACATTATTTATGATACCAAAGGTATTTAAACAAATTATTGACTTAGGAGATGGAAGAACTATCTCTTTAGAAACAGGAAAATTAGCAAAACAAGCACATGGTTCAGTTGTAGTTCAAATGGGTGATGCCATGTTATTATGTACAGTTGTATCTAATTATCATGCAAGTCCAGGAGTTGACTTTCTACCATTAACAGTAGATTACCGTGAAAAATTTGCAGCTGCAGGTCGTTATCCTGGAGGTTTCTTCAAAAGAGAAGCAAGACCAAGTGATGCTGAAGTATTAACTATGCGTTTAGTTGATAGAGTATTACGCCCACTTTTCCCAAAAGATTACCATGCTGAAACACAAGTGATGATTCAGTTAATGTCTTCTGATGAAAATGTAATGCCAGATGCTTTAGCTGGTTTAGCTGCATCTGCTGCAATACAATTAACTGATTTCCCTTTTGAAATGCCAATTTCTGAAGTTCGTGTAGCAAGAATAAATGGTGAGTTTGTAATTAATCCAAGTAGAACACAATTGGAAGATGCAGATATTGACATGATGGTTGGTGCTTCTGCAGATTCTGTAATGATGGTTGAAGGTGAAATGGATGAATGTAGTGAAGAAGAAATGGCTGAAGCTATTAAATTTGCTCATGAAGCTATTAAAATTCAATGTGCTGCACAAGTAGCATTAGCTGAAGCTTTTGGTAAAAAAGAAACTCGTGAATACGAAACTGAAGCAAATGACGAAGAATTAGCTAAAATAATTTCTGATTTTGTTTACCAAAAAGTATATGATATTGCAAAAGCAGGGAGTGCTAAACATGAACGTAGCGCAGCTTTTGCAGCAATTAAAGATGAAGTAAAAGCAACCTTTACTGAAGAAGAATTAAAAGAAAAAAGTGCATTAATTTCTAAATATTATTCTAAAGCAGAAAAAAGTGCAATTCGTAATCTAACTTTAAATGAAGGTTTACGTTTAGATGGAAGAAAAACTGATGAAATTAGACCAATTTGGTGTGAAGTAGATTATTTACCATCAACACACGGTTCTGCAATTTTCACAAGAGGTGAAACTCAAGCTTTGGCAACGGTTACCCTAGGAACTTCAAGAGAAGCTAACAAAATTGACATGCCAACTTACCAAGGTGAAGAAACATTTTATTTACATTATAACTTCCCTCCTTTTTGTACTGGAGAAGCGCGCCCATTAAGAGGTACTTCTCGTCGTGAAGTTGGCCACGGAAATTTAGCACAACGTGCATTAAAAGGAATGATTTCGAAAGATTGTCCTTATACTGTTCGTGTGGTTTCAGAAGTGTTAGAATCTAACGGTTCTTCATCAATGGCAACTGTATGTGCAGGAACTATGGCGTTAATGGATGCTGGTGTTGAAATGAAAAAACCAGTTTCAGGAATTGCAATGGGATTAATTTCTGACGGTGATCGTTATGCTGTTTTATCTGATATTTTAGGTGATGAAGATCATTTAGGTGATATGGATTTTAAAGTTACAGGTACTGCAGACGGAATTACTGCTTGTCAAATGGACATTAAAATTAAAGGTTTATCATACGAGATTTTAGTAAGTGCATTAAAACAAGCACGTGAAGGTAGATTACATATTTTAGGAAAAATAACTGATACAATTGCTAAACCAAATGCAGATGTTAAAGCACATGCTCCTAAAATGGTTACCAAAACTATTCCAAATGAATTTATTGGCGCTTTAATTGGCCCAGGAGGTAAAGTAATTCAAGAATTACAAAAAGAAACTGGTTGTACTATTGTTATTAATGAAGATCCAATTACAACAGAAGGAATTGTAGAAATTTTAGGAACAAACCAAGCTGGTATAGATGCAGTTTTAGCTAAAATTGATTCTTTATTATTTAAACCAGCTGTAGGGAGTATATATGAAGTGAAAGTAATAAAAATGTTAGACTTTGGTGCAGTTGTAGAATATACGGCAGCTCCGGGAAATGAAGTTTTATTACATATTTCTGAATTAGCTTGGGAGCGTACAGACAATGTTACTGATATTGTTAATATGGGTGATGTATTTGACGTAAAATATTTTGGGAAAGATCCTAAAACTCGTAAAGATAAAGTTTCTAGAAAAGCACTTTTACCAAAACCTGAAGGATTTGTAGAAAGACCTCCAAGAGATGACAATAGAAGTGGTGGACGTGATAACCGCGGAAGAGATAATCGTAGTGGTGGAGATAGAGATAGAAAACCAAGACCAAGAGATTAATTTGAAATAATTATCTCATTACAAATATAAAAGCTTCTCAAATTGAGAAGCTTTTTTTATGAAAATATTTTATAATTTCTAGTAAAATTAATATTTTATCATTCTTTTTGTAACATTTATTAAATTACTACGTATAATATAATGTACACCATATATTAATAAAAATATTTTAGCTACTTAAATGAGACAACTTAAAATTACAAAACAGGTTACTAACAGAGAAACCGCATCATTAGATAAGTATTTACAAGAAATAGGAAAAGTTGATTTAATTACTGCTGAAATGGAAGTAGAATTAGCTCAACGTATTAGAGCTGGAGATCAAGCTGCATTAGAAAAATTAACAAAAGCAAACTTACGTTTTGTTGTATCTGTAGCAAAACAATACCAAAATCAAGGATTAACGCTTCCAGATTTAATTAATGAAGGAAATTTAGGATTAATTAAAGCTGCAAAACGTTTTGATGAAACTCGTGGTTTTAAATTTATATCTTATGCTGTTTGGTGGATTCGTCAATCAATTTTACAAGCATTGGCTGAACAATCCCGTATTGTACGTTTACCTTTAAATAAAATTGGTTCTATCAACAAAATCAATAAAATGTATGCGTTTTTAGAGCAAGAAAATGAAAGACCTCCTTCTGCAGAAGAAATTGCAAAGAAATTAGATATGACTATTAATGACGTTAAAGAATCTATGAAAAATTCTGGCCGTCACGTATCTATGGATGCTCCTTTAATTGAAGGTGAAGATTCAAATTTATACGATGTATTAAATACTGGTGATTCTCCAAACCCAGATAGAGCTTTATTACACGAATCATTAAAAGTTGAAATTGAACGTGCTTTAGAAACGTTAACACCTAGAGAAGCTGATGTTGTTCAGTTGTACTTTGGTTTAGGTGATGCACACCCAATGACTCTTGAAGAAATTGGTGAAACTTTCGATTTAACACGTGAACGTGTTCGTCAAATTAAAGAAAAAGCTATTAGAAGACTAAAACATACTTCTAGAAGTAAAATTTTAAAAACATATTTAGGATAATAATCCTTAACAAACGCTCGAAATCTCGAGCGTTTTTCTATTTTAATTAATACTTTTACAAAAATAACAACATCCTAAAATGAATAAATTTATTGCTCCTTCAATTTTAGCTGCCGATTTTGGCAACTTACAACGTGATATTGAAATGATAAACAATAGCATAGCTGATTGGTTTCATATTGATGTTATGGATGGTGTTTTTGTCCCAAATATATCATTTGGAATGCCGGTAATTAGCGCTATAAAAAAGCATGCTACTAAAACAATGGATGTTCATTTAATGATTGTTAATCCAGATAGATTTATTGCTGATTTTAAAAAAGTGGGTGCAGATATTTTAACTGTTCACTACGAAGCTTGTACACATTTACACAGAACTGTTCAAGCTATAAAAGCAGAAGGTATGAAAGCTGGTGTTTCTTTAAATCCACATACACCAATTGCTGTATTAGAAGATATTATTGCCGATTTAGATTTAGTACTAATTATGAGTGTAAATCCCGGTTTTGGTGGACAAAGTTTTATTGAAAATACATATAAAAAAGTTGAACAACTTAAAAACCTTATAGAATATTCTGGTTCAAATGCATTAATTGAAGTTGATGGTGGAGTAACTGACCAAAACATAGAAAAACTTTCTGAAGTAGGTGCAAATGCCTTTGTTGCTGGAAGTTTTGTTTTTAAAAGTGAAAA
>NZ_JBFFOE010000062.1:0-14637 GCF_041562875.1 Lutibacter sp.
ACAGTTGCATCTATTTTTATGCATAAACAATTAATTGGAAAAAATATTGCCATTATCACCCACGCAGGTGGTCCGGCAGTTATGTTAACAGATGCTTTATCAAAAAATGGTTTAAATGTTCCTGAAATAAAAGGAGAAAATAGCATAGAACTACTTTCAAAATTATATGAAGGTTCATCCGTTTCAAACCCAATAGATTTTTTAGCAACAGGAACTGCAGAACAATTAGAAACTATTATTGATTATTGTGAACATAAATTCTCAACAATTGATGCAATGGTTGTCATTTTTGGTAGTCCTGGTTTATTTGAAGTGTTTGATGTGTACGATGTGCTTCACAAAAAAATGCGTGAATGTAAAAAGCCTATTTTCCCTATTTTACCTTCAGTTGTTAATGTGAAAAAGGAAATTGAGTATTTTATTGAAAAAGGAAATATCAATTTCCCTGATGAAGTTTTATTTGGAAATGCTTTAGCAAAAACTATTAAATCATCAACAAAAAGCACAGAAAATAGCACAAAAAACACTGCTAATATACAAACTATTAGAACTATAATTGATAATGCTAAAAACGGCTATTTACATCCTGAACAAGTAAAAGAATTGTTAATTGCAGCACAAATTCCAATAGTAAATGAAGCTATTTGCACTTCAAAAGAAAGTTGTTTTAAAGAAGCTCAATCACTAGGATTTCCTGCTGTAATGAAAGTTGTTGGGCCTGTGCATAAATCGGATGTTGGTGGCATAATTTTAAACATATCTTCTGAAGAAAAACTAATTGAATCATTTGATAAAATAATGCAAATTGAAGGAGCTACTTCAGTTTTAATTCAACCAATGAAAAAAGGAATTGAGTTATTTATTGGGGCTAAAAAAGAAGGAAATTTTGGACATTTAGTGCTTTGTGGTTTAGGCGGAATTTATATTGAAGTTTTAAAAGATGTGAATACTTCTTTAGCTCCAGTTTCAAAAAATGAAGCACTGGAAATGATTCAAAATTTAAAATCCTACAAAATTATACAAGGAGTTAGAAATCAAGAAGGTGTAAATGAAGATTTATTTGCTGAGATTATTACAAAAATTTCTAATTTGGTAACTATTGCTCCTGAAATAGTAGAGCTAGATTTAAATCCGCTTTTAGGGAATTCAAAAGAAATTTTGGCTGTTGATGCAAGAATTAGAATTGAAAAAAATTAATTATTTTCAATCAATTCTACTTGACCTAGATTTAAAGAATTTATACTTCCAATTAAAAAATTAGTATTTCGAGGGTGTATTTTAAAAGATACACCTTCGTTTTTAAATTCTTGAAAATGTTCAATAATCTTTTTATTGGAAATTATTGAATTGTCAAACACAATGGTATCAATTAAATATTTCTTTATAAGATTTCTAATTTGGTCAAAATCATCAATTAAATTTTCATTTACTAATAAATACTTTTTATTTAAATAATTATTAATCAACTCATCTTCCCCTAAATACAATACATTTAAGCTTGATTTCAGATTGTTTTTTGGTCTCAAAAAATTAAAAAACTTAAGCAAAAACCAAAATTGAATTCCAAAGTTCATTATAAAATCATAAACTCTATTTAATTTAAAGTGTTTCTTATAGAATATCTTCATTGCCTTGTGAAAATATATTAAATTTTTAATATCTTTTTGAGTACTTTCCCCTTTATAATGAATCACTTGAGTGTTTGAATAATAATAATTTTGATAACCTCGATTCAAAATTTTATAACTTAAATCAATATCTTCACCATACATAAAATAAGCCTCATCAAAACCATTTACCTCATTAAAAACAGAACGTTTTAACAACATAAATGCGCCAACAAGAACAGCAACTATACCCGTTTCATTTTCATTCAAATGTGTTGCGTAGTATTTCCCTGTTTGTTTACTTGAAATTCCAAAAAGCTTACTAAAAGATACAAGCGGAGTTGGAATTCCTCGCTTGCTTTCAGGCAAAAAATTCCCTGAACCATCAATTAGCTTAACGCCTAAAATACCTAAATTTGGTTTACTTTTTGCAAATGCTAAAATTTGAACGAAAGTATCTTCAGCTACAACGGTATCGGGGTTTAAAATTAAAACATAATCGCCTTTTGCAATTTTAACTCCTTGATTATTAGCTTTTGAAAAACCTACATTTTCTTTGTTTTGAATAAGAATTATTTCAGGATATTTTTCATAAAGTAACTTACAACTAGCATCGGTAGAATTGTTATCAACAACAATAATTTCAATTTTTAAATTTTCAGAAGCGGTTTGCACACTTAAAATGCACTGCTCTAAAAAATATTGAACATTATAATTTACAATAACTACAGATAAATCCATTTATTAAAATGATTTTTCAAACGGAATTCGGTGTATAATACTTCTTCCTAATGTAATTTCATCAGCATATTCAAGCTCATCACCTACAGCAATACCACGTGCTATGGTTGAGGTTTTAATCTCAAATTTTTCTAGTTGCTTAAAAATATAAAAGTTGGTAGTATCACCTTCGATAGTAGAACTTAAAGCGAAAATTATTTCTTTTATTGTACCACTTTTTACCTTCTCTACTAAACTTTCAATACTTAAATTATGAGGCCCAATTCCTTCAATTGGTGAAATTTTGCCACCTAAAACATGATATAAACCTTTAAATTGAGATGTGTTTTCAATTGCCATAACATCACGCACATCTTCAACCACACATATTATTTCAGTATTTCTTGATGGGTTCGCACAAATTTCACATACATCAACATCAGAAATATTATGACATTTTTTACACAATTTTATATTATCAACTAAACTTGTTAATGCTGTTGACAACTGATGAGTATGAGTAGTTGGCTGCTTTAATAAATGTAAAACCAATCTAAGTGCTGTTCTTTTACCAATTCCAGGCAATTGAGACACTTCATTTACAGCATTTTCTAAAAGTTTTGAAGAAAAATTCATTTCGCAAATGTACAATTAGGAAACGATATTCTCAATAATTTTAGTTTCTTTGTTAATTCAAACTAGCACTTTTAAATGAAACCAATATATATACTTTCTCTAATCGCTATTTATTTTTTTGTACTTCTGTTAATTGCACATTTAACTGGGAAAAGTGATAGCAACGAAACATTTTTTAAAGCCAATAAAAAATCGCCTTGGTATGTAGTTGCTTTTGGTATGATTGGAGCTTCACTTTCTGGAGTTACTTTTATATCAGTTCCAGGCTGGGTTCAAAGTTCTCAATTTAGCTATATGCAAATTGTTATTGGATACTTGTTTGGCTATTTTGTGATTGCGTACTTGTTAATTCCTATTTATTACAAACTACAAATTACTTCAATTTATGAATTTTTAAAACAACGTTTTGGAACAACATCACATAAAACTGGTGCTTTATTTTTCTTAGTTTCAAGGGTTTTGGTAGCTTCATTTAGATTATTCTTAGTTGCTTCAGTATTACAATATTTTATTTTTGAAGCGTGGAATATTCCGTTTGAAATTACTGTAATTCTTTCCGTTCTATTAATTTGGAGCTATACATTTAAAGGTGGAATTAAAACAATTGTTTGGACAGATACATTTCAAACCTTATTTATGCTTTTTGCTGTTTTTGCTACAATCTATATTATTATAACAAAATTAAATTGGTCAGTTTCTGATGTTTTTAATTCCTCCGAATTTGATAAATACAGTCAAATTTTATTTTTTGACGATTTTAATGATAAAAAACACGTTATAAAATCATTCTTAGGAGGAATGTTTATTGCTATTGCAATGACAGGTTTAGACCAAGATATGATGCAAAAAAACTTAACGTGCAAAAACATCAAAGAAGCTCAATGGAATCTTGTTTCACTTGGTCTTGTGTTAATAATTGTAAACTTTATATTTTTAACTTTAGGTGCCTTATTATTTATTTATGCTGAAAAAATTGGCATTGCAATACCTATAATTAATGGTAGTGTAAAAACCGATTTGTTGTATCCTGAAATTGCATTAAACGGCGGTTTAGGAATCACCATTGGTATTCTTTTTATATTAGGTTTAATTGCGGCCGCCTACTCAAGTGCTGATAGCGCTTTAACATCACTAACAACATCGTATTGTATAGATATTTTAGACATTGAAAACAAAGAAAAATCAAAACAAAAATCAATTCGAAAAAAAGTACACATTGTAATTTCAATCCTACTGGTTTTAGTTATCATATCATTTAGATATTTTATAGAAGACACTATAATTAGCAGTTTATTACAAATTGTATCCTATACTTACGGACCACTTTTAGGATTATTTGCTTTTGGAATTTTTACAAAACACGCCATTAAAGACCAATTTGTTTGGGTTATTGCGCTGCTATCCGTTATCATTAGCTATTTTATAAATAGTTATTCAATTCAAATTTTAAACGGCTATACTTTTGGCTATGAACTTATTATATTAAACGGATTATTAACCTATATTGGCTTGTATTTAATTAGAAAACCCGCCAAATAATATTTAATTTTGCTGTATGGATAATGATTTAAGCAATTATAGAAAAGTCTATAAAAAAAGTGAACTTTCTAAAAACGAAGTATCAGAAAATCCAATGGAATTATTCCAAAAATGGTTTTTTGAAGTAGAAGAATTTGGAGGTGATACTGAAACCAATGCTATGACAATTTCAACAATTGGCATAGATGGCTTTCCAAAAAGCAGAGTAGTTCTACTAAAAAAATACACCTGGGAAGGTTTTATTTTTTACACAAACTACAATAGTGAGAAAGGAAAATCTATTGAAAAAAACCCAAATGTTTGCTTATCTTTTTTCTGGAATCATATAGAACGCCAGGTAATTATTAAAGGACAGGCGGAAAAAATTGCAAAAAATTTATCAGATGGTTATTTTGAATCGAGACCCGATGGAAGTAAGTTAGGGGCTTGGGCTTCAGACCAAAGTGAACCAGTCCCTTCTAGAAAATATTTAGATGAACGTTTAGCTTCATTTGAAAAACAATTTGAAAACAAAGAAATTACAAGACCCAAAAATTGGGGTGGTTTTATTGTAAAACCTGTTAGTATTGAATTTTGGCAAGGACGACCAAATAGAATGCATGATAGAATTAGGTACACATTACAAGAAAATTTTGACTGGAAAATTGAAAGATTAGCTCCTTAATATATATATTTGAACATCAACCAAACTAAATGAAACCAGCATGTTAAAATTTTTATTACATAAAGGAATTATTGATAGTGAATTGCAAGTGACCTATAAAAAAAAGCCTGTAACAAATAGGCACTAAATAAAAACACATGAAAACACTTTACATTGTTAGACACGCAAAATCTTCTTGGGAATATGAAGGAATTAAAGATATTGATCGCCCATTAAAAAAACGAGGAATTAACGATGCTTATTTAATTTCTAATGTATTGCAAAAAAAGATATCAAGTCCCGATGTTTTTATCTCAAGTTGTGCAAATAGAGCTTTACATACGGCAATGATTTTTAGTTATTCATTTAATTATCCATTGGCAAATCTAAAATTAAGCAAATCATTGTACAGCTTTAGTGATGGCTATTTAATAAAAACGGTAAAAGCATTAGATGATGGTTTTGATTCTGCAATTATATTTAGTCATGATCATGGAATTAGTGATTTTGTAAATAAATTTGGAGACAAACTTTTAGATCATGTGCCAACTTGTGGTGTTGTTGGAATTAAATTTGATACCAATCATTGGAAAAATATAAAATCTGGTAAAACATTTTTAACTGAGTTTCCAAAAAATTATAAATAATTTTATTTTGAAAATTGAAAAACTTGCTGGAATTGATATTGGCTCAAACGCTGTACGTTTACTGGTAGCCAATGTAATTACTGAAGAAAATGGAGAAAATCCAAGTTTCCAAAAATCTGCTTTAGTACGTGTACCAATCCGTTTAGGTGCTGACACTTTTATCAATGGTATCATTTCTGAAGAAAATAAACTTAGAATGATTAAAGCCATGAAAGCTTTCAAATTATTAATGGAAGTTCATGGAGTTCAAAAATATAAAGCTTGTGCTACTTCAGCAATGCGAGAAGCTAAAAATGGTAACGAAGTTGTTCAAGAAATTTATGAAAAAACTTCAGTAGAAATAGATATTATAAATGGCCAAAAAGAAGCTAAAATAATATTTTCAACAGATTTAAGTCATATTATTGAAGTTCATAAAACCTATTTGTATGTTGATGTTGGTGGTGGTAGTACAGAAATTACCATTTTTTCAAAAGGTAAAATTATTACTTCAAAATCTTTTAAAATAGGTACAGTTCGTTTATTAGATGACAAAAAAGAATTTAGAAGAATTTGGCAAAATATTGAAACTTGGATTAAAGAAAATACTAAAGGCCTGAAAAATATAAATGTAATTGGTTCTGGAGGAAATATAAATAAAATATTTAAACTCTCTGGAAAACCAATGGGAACAGCTCTTAGTTTAACGTATATGAAAGATTACTTAGCATTTTTAAGTAAAATGACCTACGAAGATAGAATTAGAAAACTAGATTTAAACCCTGACAGAGCTGATGTAATTATACCAGCAACTAAAATTTATCTATCAGCTATGGAATGGAGTGGTGCAAAAAAAATATATGTTCCTAAAATTGGACTTGCAGATGGTATTGTAAAAAGTTTATATTTTAATAAGTTCTGAAAAACGTAATTTATATCATAAAAAACCCGCTAATAGCGGGTTTTTTATGATATAATATTTTAAAATTAAATTTAAGCTTTTACAAATTCTTCAACCAATTTACCAACAATTTTTTCAGCTATTTTAGCTACTTTTTGAACTTCTTCATGAGAGACTTCTGATACTATTCCTTCAACTCCTAAATCAGTAATTATAGATATCCCAAAGCAAGTCATTCCCATATGTTTTGCAACAATTACTTCAGGAACTGTTGACATTCCAACTGCATCAGCACCAACTAATTTTACCATTCTGTATTCTGCAGGTGTTTCAAAAGTAGGGCCTTGTAATGCTAAATAAACACCTTTTTGAATTGGAACGTTCATATTTTTTGCTATCTGCTCCATTTTTGAAATCATTTTAAGACTATAAGGCTCGTGCATATCAACAAATCTTGGTCCAAAACGCTCTTCGTTTTTACCACGTAAAGGATGTTCTGGAATAAAATTAATATGATCTGTTATTAACATAATATCTCCAACTTTAAAAGCAGGATTTACACCACCTGAAGCATTAGAAACAATTAAATTTTCAACCCCTAAATATTTCATTACACGCACTGGAAAAACTGTTTGCTCCATAGTCCAACCTTCATAATAATGAAAGCGCCCACGCATAGCAATCACTTTTTTAGTACCAATGATTCCAAAAATTAATTCTCCTGAATGACCAGCAACCGTTGAAACTGGAAAGTTTGGTATTTCCTCATAAGGAATCGTAATTTCAATCTCTATTTTTTCAACCAAATTTCCTAAACCTGTTCCTAAAATAATACCATAATCTGGTTTTGTAATTCCTTTCTCTTGAAGAAATTTAACTGTATCTTGAACTTTATTCCACATAATTTTTTATTAATTTATCAAAACTTGCCTTGTTCTTTACAAATTTTGTTTTTATTGATATAAATTGCAAATTTTGCAAGTCTGCAAAGATACGAACATAATCTTTCTCTGTTGTTAAAACTATTTTATTATTTGATTTTAATAACTTAAATTCTGATTTTATTTCAGCAATATCCTTCTCTTTAAACTGATAATGATCTGGATATTTTAGATGCTTAAATTTAATTTTTTGATTGGTTAAATACTCAACTAATGGCGTTGGATTTGCAATTCCTGTTACAAGTAGTATCTCAGTATTTTTTAGCTCACTCAAATTTAAGTTTGAAACACCTTTTAATTCATTATCATATTCAATTGTAGTAAAAAATACGGATTGTTTTTCCGTTAAATTTAACTTTTTAGTAATCTCAAACTGTTCAACTTCTGAAATATTATTTGGGCATTTTGTCACAATTATTACCTGTGCTCTTTTAGCTCCTGATTTATTTTCTCTTAAATTTCCAGTTGGTAACATACCATCATCAACATACAAATTATGGTATGCTGTTAACAAAATATTAAAACCTGCATTTACTCTTCTATGCTGAAAAGCATCATCTAATAAAATAATGTCAGGTGGGTTTTCTAAAGCTTCTAATTGTTGAATTGCATTTGTTCTATCAGCATCAACACAAACTATAACTTTGGGAAATTTTAAATAATATTGAAAAGGTTCATCTCCAATAATTTCAGCAGTTGCATTTTCATCTGCAATAATAAAACCACTACTTTTTCTTTTATAACCTCTACTCAAAACGGCTATTTTATAGTCGTTTTGCAATAATCTAATTAAGTATTCTATTTGAGGTGTTTTCCCTGTTCCACCAACACTTAAATTCCCTACAACAATAGTGGGAGTTTTAAATTGTGTTGAGGTAATAATATGTTTGTTATATAAGTAATTACGAATACTTGTAATTAATCCATACAACAAAGAAAACGGATATAGTATTTTTCTTAAAAATTTCACTTAAGCGAAAATACAAACAAATTAAAAATTTCTGCTTAAATAGGCTAACTTTCTTATGTAAAATTTATCTTTGTTAGCATCATTCATCTGAAACTATGAAAATTAAAGATATTACAACTTGTATTGAAGAAATTGCACCTTTAAATTATGCTGAAAGTTTTGACAATGTTGGCTTACTAGTTGGTAACTACAATACTGAAGTTACTGGTGTTTTAGTAACACTTGACACATTGGAAAATGTTGTTGATGAAGCCATTGAAAAACATTGTAATTTAATTGTTAGTTTTCATCCAATTATATTTTCAGGATTAAAGAAATTGAATGGTAATAACTATGTTGAACGTGTTGTTTTAAAAGCCATAAAAAATGACATTGCCATTTATTCAATGCATACTGCCTTAGACAATTCTTTTCAAGGAGTGAATGCTAAAATTTGTGAAGTTCTTGGTTTACAAAATAAAAAAGTATTAATTCCTCAAAAAAATACCATAAAAAAGCTAACCACTTACGTTCCAAATAACAATGCAGAAAAAGTTAGGACGTCTCTTTTTAAAGCTGGTGCTGGCAGCATAGGAAACTATGATTATTGTAGTTTTAATACCGAAGGTTATGGCACTTATAAAGGCAATGAAAATTCAAATCCAGTTATAGGAGAAAAAGGAAAATTACACACTGAAAACGAAACTTTTATGAGTGTAATTTTTGAAAAACATAAAGAGAACAGTATACTTAATGCGCTTTTTAATGCACATCCTTATGAAGAAGTTGCTTATGACATTGTTCCTTTAGATAATATGAATCAAGAAATTGGCCTTGGAATGATAGGTGAGTTGGCTGAAGAAAAAAGTGAATTAGATTTTTTAAAATTCTTAAAAGAAACAATGAATGCTAAAGGAATTAGGCATTCTAAGTTAATAGGAAAACCAATTAAAAAAGTAGCAGTTTTAGGTGGTTCAGGAAGTTTTGCCATACACAATGCAATAATTGCTGAAGCTGACATTTATGTAACTTCAGATATTAAATATCACGAATTTTACAAAGCCGAAAACAAACTTATAATTGCAGATATTGGACATTATGAAAGTGAACAATTCACAAAAAATCTTTTAGTTGATATACTTACAAAAAAATTCCTTAATTTTGCCATCATTTTATCAAATAAAAACACAAACCCAATTTATTACTTATAATATGGCTAAAAGCAAAGAAGTTACTGTTGAAGAAAAATTAAGAGCTCTTTACGACTTACAATTAATTGATTCAAGAGCTGATGAAATTAAAAATGTAAGAGGTGAACTACCTTTAGAAATTGAAGATTTAGAAGATGAAATTGTAGGTTTAAACAAAAGACTTTCTAATTTAGAAGATGATTTAACTAACTTAAAAGGGGAAATTTCAGCCAAGAAATTGGTAATTGAAGATGCAAACGGATTATTAAAAAAATATGCTGAACAACAAAAAAACGTTCGTAACAATAGAGAATTTAATTCTATAAGTAAAGAGACTGAATATCAAGAACTTGAAATTGAGTTAGCTGAAAAAAGAATTAAAGAATATAAAGCTAAAATTGAGCAAAAAAACGAAGTAATTACTTCTACTAAAGAAAACATTGCTAGACAAGCTGATTTATTAAAACATAAAGCGGATGAATTAAGCGATATTATGAGTGATACAATTAAAGAAGAAGCTTTATTACTTAAAATATCTAAAGAATACAGTGAATTAATAGATGACCATTTATTAAAAGCATATCATAGAATTAGATCTTCTGTGAAAAATGGTTTAGCTGTTGTTTCTATTGATAGAGGTGCATCTGGAGGTTCATTCTTTACAATTCCACCACAAACACAAGTTGAAATTGCAAGTCGTAAAAAAATTATTACTGATGAACACAGTGGTAGAATTTTAGTTGATGGCGCTTTAGCTGAAGAAGAAAAAGAAAAAATTGACAAATTATTAAAGTAATCTTACTTTAAATTCTATAAAAAAAGGCTTCCAAATTGGAAGCCTTTTTTATTTTTTAATTGCACGTATAGAGTATAACAAAGGGAACATTCTTTGATTTTCTTTTAAAACATACATACCATCTTCGGTCTTATCCATTTCCGGAAAACTATTGTAAGGCGATTTTTCAAATTCATGTAAAAACTCAATTTGTAAACCGGCATCAGTTAAAGCAGTAATAACTTCTCCTAAACCATGATTCCAACCATATTCTTTACTTATAATATCAGCATCCTTATTTGTATACGTTCCTTTGTATTCTTCATAAATTGCTTCACTTTGCAAATATGGGTATGTTAATTTTGGTGGAGTCTGTAAAAAATCAAACATCCAAACAATTGGATGAAACTCTATCAGGTAAAAAACACCTCCACTTTTAAGTTTCCTTGAAATAATTTCACCCCAAGTTTTTAAATCGGGTAACCAACCAATAACACCATAAGAAGTAAAAACAACATCAAATTTTCCATCCACATTTTTAGGAACATCATATAAATTACTTTCAATAAAAATGGCATCCAACCCTAATTCATCATTTAAAAGTTTTGCTTGTTTTATACCTTCTGATGATAAATCAATACCAGTACACTTAGCTCCTAGCCTACTAAAACTTAAAGTATCTTGTCCAAAATGACATTGTAAATGCAATAATGTTTTTCCTTTAACGTCTCCTAATTCTTCTAATTCATAGTTATTTAATGAAGTTTTGCCTTTTAAAAAACCTTCTACATCATAAAATTCAGATTTAGAATGGATCCCCACTTTTTTATCCCAAGTATCCTTATTTACTTCAAAATATTTTTTATTAATATCGTTCATTGTTTTAATTTTAATTTTTAGAAAATAACACAATTAATAGTAACCAAAATATTGGGATAGCTTCTACCCAAAAACTTGTGTAATAACGTGTTCTTTTAGGTGAAGAAAAACCTAAAAAAAGTGTTGTAACAAATGAAAGACCAACTAATAAATAGATATCAACTACCGCATAATTTATTTTAAAAAACTCTAAACAAACAAATAGGAACAACAAAATGTAACCTATTATTTTTGAGTTAGTTACACCGAAAATTTGAGGTAACGTTTTTAATGACTTTGGATCAAAATCTACATCTCTAATATCAAAAGGAAGCGTAATTGCTACTAAAATAAAAAAACGTTGCAAAAACTCAATATAAACGTTTGAAGTAAATTCATAATTAGCTTCATACAAAGGAAATAATACTGTTATTCCCGCCCAAGCAATTGCAATACTTACTATTTTTATGGAAGGGAAATTCCGAAATGAAACTTCAATTTTTCCAATTTTTAAAAGAGGAACTACATAAAAAAATGTCATAAAAGCAAAAGGAAGAAGTACTAAAATTGCTTTCAAATTAAATTTGCTAAAAAAAGTAATATATAATAATAAAATAATTGATAATAATGAAAGTAACCCCAATGCTTTTTTATGCTCAAAAAACCAATTTTTAAACCAATTAAGACTATTCTCTTTTATTTCTAAAAATCGAATAAAATTATAGGAGATTATGATGGAAAGTGCAACAAAAACAGGGGTTAAATTATCTACTACTCCAAATTTAAGCAGTGTAATTTTAGTTAAACTAAAACCTGCTAAGGCAACGTGAATATTACCAAAAATATAAAAATTTAGTATTTTTTTAAAAAAATTCATTTTACAAATGTACATATTTGTTAATATCCTTAATTTTTGGTTAACAAAATATTAAAATTAAGTAATAAAAAGGATATTAAATTTACTGAAATTTAAGTAATTTTGGTAGCAATAATATTATATATACCAAATACATAAATGAAAACAGATTCATTCGTTTTAAGACACATAGGACCTAGTGAAAATGAAGTTAATGAAATGGTGAAAACCATTGGAGTTTCTTCAGTAGATGAGCTTATAAATAAGACCATTCCTTCAGACATTAGACTAAAAAATAATTTAGATTTACCAAAAGCATTAAGCGAGTTTGAATATATGTCACATATTCAAGAGCTTGCAAACAAAAATAAATTGTACAAAAATTATATTGGTTTGGGATATCACCCAACAATACTTCCAGGCGTAATTCAACGCAATATACTTGAAAATCCAGGATGGTATACTGCATACACACCTTATCAGGCTGAAATCGCTCAAGGTCGTTTAGAGGCATTATTAAATTACCAAACGATGGTAACAGAACTTACTGGTATGGAATTATCTAATGCATCATTATTAGATGAAGGAACTGCAGCTGCTGAAGCCATGATTATGCTGTTCAACTCAAGAACTAGAGATCAAAAAAAGGTGAATGCATCTCATTTTTTTGTTTCAAATGAAATTTTACCTCAAACTATTGATGTTTTAAAAACACGTGCTATTCCTTTAGAAATTGAACTAATCTTTGGAAATCATGAAACTTTTGAGTTTTCAGAAAATGTTTATGGTGCTTTAATTCAATATCCAGCTAAAAATGGACAAGTTTATGATTATTCGGTATTTGTTGAAAAAGCAAAAACTGTTGAAGCTAAAATTGCTGTTGCTGCTGATTTATTAAGTTTAGCAATTTTAACACCTCCAGGAGAATGGGGCGCTGATGTTGTTGTTGGAACTACACAACGTTTTGGTATTCCAATGGGTTATGGAGGTCCTCATGCAGGTTATTTTGCTACAAAAGAAGAATACAAACGCTCGCTTCCAGGAAGAATCATTGGTGTTACGCAAGATAAAGATGGAAACCGTGCTTTACGAATGGCTTTACAAACTCGTGAGCAGCATATTAAACGCGAAAAAGCAACTTCAAATATTTGTACAGCTCAAGTTTTATTAGCTGTAATGGCTGGTATGTATGGCGTTTATCATGGATCACAAGGATTAATTTACATTGCAAATAAAATTCAAAATTTAACAGCTACTTTAAACAAAGGTTTACAACAGTTAAATTTGAAGCAACAAAATAATACGTTTTTTGATACTTTAACCATTGAAGTTTCAGATGCTATTAAAGTTAAAGAAATTGCTGAAAGCAACGGAGTTAATTTTTTCTACCCTTCTAAAAATTTAATAAACATTTCTATAAATGAAACTTCTAATTTAAAAGATGTAAATGAAATTCTTTCAATTTTAGCTGAAGCAGAGGGATTAGAAGCTGTTTCAATTTCTTCATTAGAAGAAAATAAAATAACTAAAAATTTAAAACGCACATCAAAATTTATGACAAATGAAGTTTTTGAAAATTACCATTCAGAAACTGAAATGATGCGTTATATCAAAAAATTAGAACGAAAAGATTTATCCTTAAATCATTCTATGATTTCTTTGGGTTCTTGTACTATGAAGTTAAATGCTGCAACTGAAATGCTTCCTTTAAGTTGGTCAAATTGGGGAAATATGCATCCTTTTGTTCCAATTGAACAAGCACAAGGCTACCAAGAAGTTTTTAAAGATTTAGAAGCTTCACTAAATGAAATAACTGGTTTTTATGCAACTTCATTACAACCAAATTCTGGTGCATCTGGCGAATATGCAGGATTATTAGTTATTAAAGCATATCATGAATCTCAAGGTAACGGTCATAAAAACATTTGTTTAATACCTTCTTCAGCTCACGGTACAAATCCTGCTTCAGCAGTAATGGCTGGTATGAAAGTAATAGTTACAAAATCTACAGAAAAAGGAAATATTGATCTTGATGACTTACGTGAAAAAGCAGAATTATATAAAGATAATTTAGCAGCTTTAATGGTAACTTATCCTTCAACTCACGGTGTTTTCGAAAGTACTATTAAAGAAATTACTGAGATAATTCATGAACGAGGTGGACAAGTTTATATGGATGGGGCAAATATGAATGCTCAAGTAGGTTTAACAAATCCAGCTACTATTGGCGCTGATGTTTGTCACCTAAATTTACATAAAACTTTTGCAATTCCACACGGTGGTGGAGGTCCTGGAGTTGGTCCAATTTGTGTAGCTAAACATTTAGCTCCTTTTTTACCTTCAAATCCTATAATTCCAACTGGAGGAGAAACTCCAATTACAGCTGTTTCATCAGC
>NZ_JBFFOE010000063.1:0-14489 GCF_041562875.1 Lutibacter sp.
ATTCTTTTTAATTGTGACAAGTTGACATATTTTTTTCAATGGCATAATCATTGACTATTTGAAGTTGTAGTTTAAAAAAAATAAGAACAAAAAATAAAATAGTAAAGTTATGGGTAAAATAATAGGAATAGATTTAGGAACAACCAACTCATGTGTTTCTGTAATGGAAGGGAATGAGCCTGTGGTAATTCCTAATGCTGAAGGAAAAAGAACAACGCCTTCAATTGTTGCATTTATAGAAGGTGGTGAAAGAAAAGTTGGTGATCCTGCAAAACGTCAGGCAGTTACTAATCCTTTAAAAACTGTTTATTCAATTAAACGTTTTATGGGTAATAAATATTCTGAGTCTAAAATGGAAGCAGAACGCGTACCTTATAAAGTTGTAAAAGGAGATAATGATACCCCTCGTGTAGATATTGACGGAAGATTATATACTCCTCAAGAAATTTCAGCAATGATTCTTCAAAAAATGAAGAAAACAGCTGAAGATTATTTAGGAACTGAAGTTACAGAAGCTGTTGTTACTGTACCAGCATATTTTAACGATGCACAACGTCAGGCAACTAAAGAAGCTGGAGAAATTGCAGGTTTAAAAGTAAGCCGTATTATAAATGAACCAACTGCTGCGGCATTGGCTTATGGTATGGATAAAAAAGGTGTAGATCAAAAAATTGTTGTTTTTGATTTTGGTGGTGGAACACATGATGTTTCTATATTAGAGTTAGGAGACGGTGTTTTTGAAGTATTATCAACAGATGGTGATACTCACTTAGGTGGAGATGATGTTGATCAAAAAATTATTGACTGGTTAGCTGCTGAATTTAAAGCTGATGAAGATATTGATTTACGTAAGGATCCAATGGCATTACAACGTTTAAAAGAAGCTGCTGAAAAAGCAAAAATAGAATTATCATCTTCTGCAGTAACTGAAATTAATTTACCTTATGTAACTGCAACTGCAAGTGGACCAAAGCATTTAGTGCGTAGTTTAACAAAAGCTAAATTTGAACAATTAATAGACGATTTAATTAAAAGAACTATTGAGCCTTGTAAAACAGCATTGAAAGCAGCCGGTTTATCAACCAGTGATATTGATGAAGTTATTTTGGTAGGTGGTTCAACTCGTATTCCTGCAGTTGTAGAAGCTGTTGAGAAATTTTTCGGAAAAACACCTTCAAAAGGTGTAAATCCTGATGAAGTTGTTGCAATTGGAGCAGCTATTCAAGGAGGAGTTTTATCAGGAGATGTAAAAGATGTATTGTTGTTAGATGTTACACCACTTTCATTAGGTATTGAAACGATGGGGAATGTAATGACTAAATTAATTGAAGCCAATACAACTATCCCAACCAAAAAATCGCAAGTATTTTCAACGGCAGCTGATAATCAGCCTTCAGTAGAAATTCACGTGTTGCAAGGCGAACGTACTATGGCAGCAGATAATAAAACTATTGGACGTTTTCATTTAGATGGTATTCCACCAGCACAAAGAGGTACGCCTCAAATTGAAGTAACTTTTGATATTGATGCTAATGGTATTATTCATGTAACTGCTGGAGATAAAGCTACAGGAAAAACACAAGACATTAGAATTGAAGCTTCTTCTGGTTTAACTGAAGAAGAAATCAAAAAAATGAAAGCTGATGCTGAAGCAAATGCGGATTCAGATAAAGCTGCAAAAGAAACTGCTGAAAAAATCAATGGAGCTGACTCTATGATTTTTCAAACAGAAAAACAATTAAAAGAGTTTGGAGAAAAATTATCAGCTGATAAAAAAGATCCAATTGAAGCAGCACTTACTGAATTGAAAAAAGCTCATGAGATTAAAGATATTGCACAAATTGATGCTGCAATGGAAAAAATTAATGAAGCTTGGAAAGTAGCAAGTGAAGAAATGTACAAAGCAGAACAAGAAGGTCAAGCTCAAGGTGCTCCAACAGGAGATGCTGGTGATGCTCAACCTAAAAGTGAAAGTGATGATGTGGAAGATGTTGACTTTGAAGAAGTGAAAGAAGATAAATAATTTCTTTTGAATATATTTTTAAAACGCCTCCTTATTGGAGGCGTTTTTTTGGTTTTAGATCAAAGTAAATTATCTATTTTTCAAGAATATGTTTTTCTAAAACAAAACATACAAAATTACCTTCAAAAACAAGTTCATTTTTTTGATTAGAAACATGTACGTTTACTACTGTTTTTTTTTCGTTTACTCTTTCAGAGATTGTTGCTTTAGCTGTTAATTCTTCATTTATAATAACAGGCTTCATAAATTTAACTTCTGCTTTGCCTAAAACAACTGTAGGCTCATTAATTGCTACCATCGCAGCATAATCAGCCAAGCCGAAAACAAACCCTCCGTGTGTTAGGTTAAATGAGTCAACAACCATTTCTTTAGTAATTTTTAAAGTTACTATTGCAGTATTTTTTTCTATGGAGGTTACTGATCCAACAAGTTTTTTTGAAGTAAGTAAGTGTGTTTTTTGTTTTGTTATATTCATTTCTATATTTATTATTTCTTTATGAAAGCACGTTTTGTTTTTTAAAAAAGTAGCTAACAAATATACCTTTTTGTCATTGTATTAAAAAGGAGTTTAAAAAAGATATAACAATTTCCTATATTTGAAAAAATAATAAAATGAAATCAGCCAAATTAAACAATCTTTTAAATATTAAATACCCAATAATTCAAGCACCAATGTTTTTAGTATCTAATACTAAAATGGTTATAGAGGCTATGAAAGCTGGAATTGCAGGATGTATTCCGGCTTTAAATTATAGAAATGAAGAAGATTTGAGATTGGCTTTAAAAGAATTAAAAGCAGCTAAAGTTGAAGGTGGTTCGTACGGTTTTAATTTAATTGTAAATAAATCAAACATAAAGTATTTAAGGCAATTAGAAATACTTTGTGATGAAGGTGTTGATTTTATAATTACCTCACTTGGAAGTCCGGAAGAAACTATTAAGCAAGCACATAAGCATAATATTAAGGTCTTTTGTGATGTAACAGATTTAAGTTTCGCTAAAAAAGTTGAAAGCTTGGGTGCTGATGCTATTATAGCCGTAAATAATGAAGCTGGTGGTCATAGAGGTAATATGAATGCGGAAGAGTTAATTAAATTAATAGCCTCAAATTGTTCAATTCCAGTAATTTCAGCTGGTGGAGTAGGGCGTAGAGTTGATATTGATAAAATGTTAAGTTTTGGTGCTGAAGGAGTTTCAGTTGGAAGTCCTTTTATTGCTTCTGTAGAAGCAGGTGTAACTGAAGAATACAAACAAGCGTGTGTTAAGTTTGGTGCTAAAGATATTATCATGACCGAACGTATTTCTGGTACACCTTGTACGGTTATTAAAACACCTTATGTAGAAAAAATTGGAACTAAACAATCTTGGATTGAATCATTTCTAAACAAAAACAAAAAGTTAAAGAAATGGGTTAAACTAATTAGATTTATGATTGGTACAAATACAGTTACCAATGCGGCAACAAAGGCTACTTATAAAACAGTTTGGGTTGCTGGACCAAGTATAGAACATACCAAAGAAATTTTACCTGTAAGTAGAATTATAGATAAACTTATTAACGATTAACATTAAGTTAATTAACCTCATTCTTTTTTACAGTAGCCAGTTAATTTCATAAATAACATGGGCTAATTTTAATAGTCTCTTTAAAAACAATATAAAAAAGCACCTGTGAAAATATAATATGCACAAGTAAAAATTATAAATGTTCAGGAAATAATTTAAAAGAGTTACCTTTTTAATTAAAAATTGAGCTTATTTAAGTAAGTTAAGTAACGCTTTAGTTAAGGTTGGATACTTAAATTTAAATCCAGTTGTAACAATTTTTTCAGAAGAAACGCGACTCCCTTCTAGTAAAATTACAGCTAATTCACCCAATGCAATTTTTAAAATAAAGCGAGGTATATTTGGCATCCAAAGAGGTTTTTGAATCGCTCTTGCAATACTTTTAGTTAATTCACTATTGGTAATATGTTCAGGAGCAACAGCGTTGTAAATACCATTAAGTTCTATATTTTCAATAGCTTTAACATACATATTACATAGATCTTCTATATGAATCCAAGGCATATATTGTTTTCCACTTCCTAGAGCAGTTCCAAGTCCTAATTTAATTGGTTTGCTAATTTTTTGAAAAGCACCACCTTCGTTGGATAATACAATACCGGTTCTAAAAATAACGGTTCTTATATTGATCGTTTTAAACTGTAATGATGAGTTTTCCCAAAGCCTGCATATTTCACTTAGAAAGTCAGTTCCTGAGACATCATTTTCTTCATAAATTTTAGTTGAAGTTGTTGCACCGTAATACCCAATGCCTGATGCAGCAATAAATGCTTTTAGGTTTGGGTTCAATTCTTTTACTTTTTTAAATAATAGATTTGTAGATTTTAATCTGCTGTTTATTAAAATTTGCTTTCTTTCTTTTGTCCATGGTTTATCTGCAATTCCTTCACCAGCCAAATGAATGATGTAATTCGCTTCAGAAATTGCTTTAGTATCAATATAATCGGTCTCTATATTCCAAAAAAAAGTACTTGGTTTTACAACTTGGTTTCTACTTAATACAGTAACCTTATATCCCTTATCTTTAAGTAATTTACAAAGATGTTTACCAATTAGACCCGTACCTCCAGTTATTAAAATTGATGCCATAAAAAAAATCGATTATTTTGTTATAAGAATACAACAAAGTAACCGATTTAAAGATTAAACAACAATTAAAATTGAATTTATAAAATTGTTTCAGAAATTTCTAATGGTATTACATTATTCATTCCTACTGTAATAGCCTCTTTATTTAAAGGGATTAAATGATGGTAACGTTCAGATAATGATTTTTTTAAACCTTCTATAACATTATCTAAAATTACGATAGGTTTTACTTTCAGAAAAGCACCTAATATAACCATATTAAATATTTTTTTATTTCCCATTTCAGTAGCCAATTTAGTACCTTCAATCTGAAAAATTTTAATATCTGTTCTTGTTGGAGGATGAGAAATACCATTTGGGTCATATATTAAAACACCATCTGGTTTTACTGATTTCTCAAATTTATCCATAGATTGTTGGTTTAAAATAATAGCGGTATCAAATATTTGTAAGTAAGGAGAGCTAATTTTATCATCACTTAAAATAACTGTTACATTTGCAGTTCCTCCACGCATTTCTGGTCCGTATGAAGGCATCCAGCTTACTTCTTGATTTTGCATTATTCCAGAATATGCTAAAATTTTTCCCATTGATAGTACACCTTGACCACCAAATCCTGCTATAATAATTTCTTCTGTCATTGTTCTATTATTTTAATTTACCATCAACTTTTATATCTCCTAAAGGAAAATAAGGAAACATGTTTTCTTCCATCCAAATATTAGATTCAATTGGATTCATTTTCCAACCTGAATTACAGTTTGAAACTATTTCTACAAAAGAAAGTCCTTTTTTATTTCTTGTATTTTCAAATGCTTTTCTTAGTGCTTTTTTAGCTTTACGAGCGTGTTTATGAGTGTGAACAGCTTGCCTTGTTACGTATTGCACTCCAGGAAGATTTGCAATCAATTCGGTCATTTTTAAAGGAGATCCCATCGTGTCAATTTCTCTTCCATAAGGAGAGGTAGAAGATCTCATACCTTCTAACGTTGTTGGTGCCATTTGACCACCGGTCATTCCGTAAATTCCATTATTCACAAAAATAATAACAATGTTTTCACCTCTGTTACAAGCGTGGATTGTTTCTGCAGTTCCAATAGCTGCTAAATCTCCATCACCTTGATATGTAAAAACATATTTATCAGGCCAACATCTTGCAATAGCTGTTGCCACAGCAGGAGCGCGTCCATGTGCTGCCTGTGTAATGTCAATATTCATAAAATCATAAGCTAAAACAGAACAACCTACTGGGGCAACTCCTATAGTATCTTCTGAAATTCCCATTTCATCAATAACCTCCATTGCCAAGTTATGAGCAGTTCCATGACCACAACCAGGACAATATGACAACGCTGTGTCTGTCATTAATTTTGTTTTACAAAATACTTGATTTTCTGGTTTTATAATGTCTAATATGTCCATTATTTTATAATTTTTTGTTCTAATGCTTCTAAAATTTCTTCAGGAGTATGTATAATTCCTCCAGTTCTACCAAAGTGTTCAACAGGAACTTTAAATTGGACAGAAAGACGAACGTCTTCTACCATTTGACCTGCATTTAATTCAACACTCAATATACCTTTAACTTGATCAGCTAATTCAAATAGTTCCTGTTTTGGGTAAGGGAATAAAGTAATGGGTCTTAATAAACCAATTTTTAATCCTTTAGCACGTCCTAATTCAACTGCTTTCTGACTAATACGGGCACTTGAGCCATAGGCAACGATTAAATATTCAGCATCATCACAATTTATTTTTTCAAATCGTAAATCTTCTTCCTCCATTTGCTCGTATTTCTTCATTAATCTACGAACTCTGGCTTCCATTTTTTCTGATTCTAAATCTAAAGATGTAATAATGTTACGTTCTCTGCCTTTTCTACCAGTTACAGCCCAATCTCCATGTAATTCAATAAGTTCTTCATCAGTCCATCTTGGCTTTTGGTCTTTCAGGTTTACTTTTTCCATCATTTGGCCTATTAATCCATCTGAAAGAATTAGCACTGGAGCACGATATTTAAATGCAATATCAAAAGCATCTTCAACAAAATCAGCCATTTCTTGTACTGATGCAGGTGCCAAAACATACAATTTATAATCTCCGTGCCCACCACCTTTTACAGATTGAAAATAATCTGCTTGAGAAGGTTGAATTGTTCCTAAACCAGGACCACCTCTAACAACATTTACTATTACTGCTGGTAATTCTGCTCCAGCCATATATGAAATGCCTTCAAGTTTTAAAGAAATACCAGGGCTTGAAGATGATGTAAGAACTTTTTTACCAGTACTTGCAGCACCGTATACCATATTTATTGCTGCTATTTCGCTTTCTGCTTGTAATACAACCATTCCTGTTCTGTTTTCAGGACGTTCTGTCATTAAATATTCAATAACTTCTGATTGTGGCGTAATTGGGTAACCAAAATATGCATCAGCTCCGCATCTAATTGCTGCTTCAGCTAAAGCTTCGTTACCTTTCATTAATTTTAACTCTGACATTCTATTTTCGTTTAATTAATTAAGCTTGAACTTTCACTCTATATACTGAGATTGCTCTATCTGGGCAAACAATCCCACAATTTGTACAACCAGTACAAGCTTCAGGATTACTCATATATGCATAGTGATAACCTTTTCTATTAATTTCTGTAGACATGCTAATAACATTTTCAGGGCATACAGGTATACAAACCTCACATCCTTTACATGTTTCATTATCGACTACAATTGCACCTTTAACTTTTGCCATATTAATAATTTTATATGTAAATAATACGTTGTAATTTTATTATCTTCAAAGATATTACGAAAACGTTGTAAAAACTATGATAAATGTCAATTTGATTTGTTTTCCATAGATAACTTATTTATTTATAATTGTAAAGAGAAGTTTTTATGATATGGAGGTAATTATCTAATTTAACGAAGTAAATTTAAAAGAATATATTTTTAGCAATAACTCAAACATATTTTGAAATTAAAGTCAGAAAATTTTAGTTATTCTTTAATATCTATTATTTTCGATAAAAATAATGTAAATAGAAATCAAGGATTATGATGGTGATATTTCAATGAAACGTATAAGATTTATAAAATAGCATAAAATAAAATTTAACAAAAATTTAACAATATGAGTAAATACAAAGTAACAAACACCATAAATTTAAGTGAATTTAATACAAAAGAAATAGTTGAAAAGGCAGAGAAGAAACTAAAAAAATTAAGAAAACAGTTGAGTAAATTGCAAGATACTATGTATGCAGAAGGAAAATATAGTGTTCTTATTTGCTTGCAGGGAATGGATACTTCAGGAAAAGATAGTTTAATAAGGGAAGTTTTTAAAGATGTAAATGCTCAGGGAATTGAAGTTACAAGTTTTAAAGTTCCATCTGAATTGGAGAAAAAACATGATTATTTATGGCGTCATTATATTGCTTTACCAGAAAGAGGTAAAATAGGTATTTTTAATAGAACTCATTATGAAAACGTATTGGTAACTAGGGTGCATCCTGAATATATTATTGGAGAAAATATTCCTGCAGCTACAAGTGTTGAAGTTTTAGATGAAGCTTTTTTTAATCATAGAATGGAAGAAATTAATAATTTTGAGGCACATATAGTTACTAATGGAACTATTGTTTTAAAATTCTTTTTAAACCTTTCTAAAGAAGAACAAAAAAACAGGTTGCTAAGAAGACTTCGGTTAAAAGAAAAAAATTGGAAATTTTCGCCAGGTGATTTAAAAGAACGTTTACTTTGGGATGAATATCAATTTTGTTATCAAGATTTATTAAATAAAACTTCAAAAGAAAACGCCCCTTGGTTTATAATACCTGCAGATGATAAACTTACTACACGTTTAAAAGTTGCAGAAATTATAGTAGAAACTTTAAAAAATTATAATTTTAAAGAACCAGAATTACCTCAAAAATATAAAGCGGAAATAAGTAATTATAAAAAACAATTGGGAAGTGAGTAATTTTAGAATCACTTTATTTATTGTTGAAAAATAAAGAAAACATCTCACAGAAAACCATAAATCGTAAATTACAAATTGTATATTTACACCTTAATTATATTAAAAATACTATGGAATTAAAATTAAAAAAACCTATCATTTTTTTCGATTTAGAAACAACAGGAATTAATATTGCAAAAGACAGAATTGTTGAAATTTCAATCTTAAAAGTATTTCCAAATGGAAATAAAGAAAGTAAAACCTGGTTGGTGAATCCTGAAATGGAAATACCTAAAGAAGCTTCTGATATTCATGGGATTACTAATGAAAGGGTAGTTACAGAACCAACTTTTAATGAATTGGCACAACAAGTAAGTGATTTAATTGAAGGCTGTGATTTAGCAGGGTTTAATTCTAATAGGTTTGATATTCCATTATTGGCTGAAGAAATGTTACGTGCAAGCGTAAATTTTGATATGAAAGACAGAGTAGCAATTGATGTGCAGGTTATTTTTCATAAAAAAGAAGAACGCACTTTAAGTGCTGGTTATAAATTTTATTGTGGTGAAAGTTTGGAAAATGCGCATTCTGCAGAAGCTGATACATTTGCAACTTATGAAATTTTAAAAGCCCAACTTGATAAGTATGATGATTTAAAGAATGATGTTAAATACTTAAATGAATATTCTACGTTTAATAAAAGAGCAGATTTTGCAGGTTTTATACTTTTTGATGATGAAGATGATGAAATTTTCACCTTTGGGAAATATAAAAATCATAAAGTTAAAGATGTTTTAAAGAATGATAAAGGTTATTTTTCTTGGATTCAAAATGCAGATTTTCCATTGTACACAAAGAAAGTTTTAAAAGAAATTAAAGAAAATCTATTTCCTCGAAAAATTGTGAGTACTGTAGATGATTTAAAAAATAAATTCAATCAAAAGTTTTAACATATGTTAGTGAATTTTGAAAGTTTGGAAGATAATTCTAAGATTTGGATATACCAGTCTAACAGAGAGTTTTCTAAAAATGAGGTAGCAATAATCATCAATAAAATGGAAGATTTTATTGATGATTGGTTGGGACATGGAGATCAAATAAAGGCATCCTATCTTATTAAATACAATCAATTTATTATAATAGCGGTTGATCAATATTATAATGAGGTTTCGGGTTGTTCTATTGATGCTTCAGTTAATTTTATAAAGGAGTTAGAAAAGCAATTTAATGTAGATTTAACAAATAAATTAAATGTTTCATTTAAAGATGCTGACAATATTAATATTGTGAGTTTATCCGATTTTCAAAATTTTGCTAAACAGCATAAAATAACTTCTAAAACGGTAGTTTTTAATAATATGATTTCAACCAAGGTGGGTTTGGCTGAAAATTGGGAAGTAACAGCTGATAAAAGTTGGCATAAACGTTATTTAGTTGAATAATTAAGATATAAATTAGAAATTCAAAATATTTAGTATTGTTATTTTGTAAATAGGATATTTTATTAAAATAATTAATAGGAAAGCACTTCTGTGAATTTTTAATTCAGCAATTTAAATACATGATTAAAATAAAACTCTTCATATTTGTAATATTGAGTTGTGCTTTTTTGAGAGCGCAAAATTCAGATCCTTTAATGACTAAAGATTCTTTAGCTCAAATAAAATGGGTTGATTCTTTATTAAATAATATGACTATTGATGAAAAAATAGGTCAGTTATTTATGGTACAAGCGTATTCTAATAAAGATGAAGAGCATAGCATATTTATTGATAGTTTAATTGAAAATTATCATATTGGTGGATTAATTTTTATGCAGGGAACTCCTGAAAAACAAGCATTACTAAATAATAGATATCAGTCAATTACTAAAACTCCGTTGCTAATTGGCTTCGATGGAGAATGGGGATTGAATATGCGATTGGAAAATACCTATAGGTTTCCTTGGAATATGACACTTGGTGCTATTAGAAACAATAAATTAATTGAAGAATATGGAATTATACTTGGAAAGCAATGTAAAAGGCTAGGAATTCATATTAATTTTGCTCCAGTTGTTGATATCAATACAAATCCTGAAAATCCAATAATTGGAAATCGTTCTTTTGGTGAAAGCAGGGAAAATGTTACTGAAAAGGCCTTGGCATTTATTAGAGGAATGCAAAGCGAGCATGTTTTGGCAAACGCAAAACATTTTCCTGGACACGGAGATACTGATGCAGATTCTCATAAAGTTTTACCAATTTTAGATTTTGATATTGACAGATTAGATTCAATAGAGTTGTATCCTTATAAAAAAATGTTTAAAAGTGATTTAGCTAGTGTTATGGTAGCTCATTTAAGTGTAAAAGCATTAGAGCCTAATGAAGAATTACCAACCTCATTGTCTTATAGAGTAGTTACAGGTTTATTAAAAGAGCAGTTAAATTTTAATGGATTAATTTTTACAGACGCTTTAAATATGAAAGGCGTAGCGAATTATTCAGTGCCTGGTGAAATTGATTTAGTAGCTCTACTTGCGGGAAATGATGTATTATTATTTCCAGAAGATGTTTCTGCAGCTGTTGCTAAAATTAAAATGGCATTAGAACAAAAAATTATTTCTGAGAAAAGATTAAATTATTCAGTACAAAAAATATTAAAAGCAAAATATTGGGCAGGTTTAGATGAATTTAAGTTAGTTGATTTAGAGAACTTAAATAAAGATTTAAATTTAGTCTCAAATGAATTATTACATAGAGAATTAGTTGAAAATTCAATAACGCTTTTGAAAAATGAATCGCTAGTATTTCCAATTCAAAGTTTAGATAAAAAGAAAATAGCGTACGTTAAACTTGGTGATGCAGAAAATAGTGATTTTGTAAATATGCTAAAAAACTATACAGATGTTGATGAAGTTTCAAGTGAAAATTTAGATGATTTAATAACCACGTTAGAACCTTATAATTTAGTGATTGTTGGGTATCATAAATCCAATCTAACCCCTTGGGAAGATTATAGATTCCAAGATAAGGAGCTGGTTTGGCTACAGGAAATAGCGAGAACAAATACTGTTATTTTAGATATTTTTGGAAGCCCTTATAGCTTATTGCAATTGAAAACTTTTAAGAACATAAACGGATTATTGCTTTCATATCAAAATAGTAAAATAGCACAAGAAATTTCTGCTCAAATGATTTTTGGTGCCATTGAAACAAAAGGGAAACTTCCAGTTTCTATAAAAAAGGTGTTTTCAGAAGGACATGGTTTAATGACAACTTCTTTAAATCGATTGGGGTATTCTATTCCTGAAGATGTAGGTTTAAGCAGCGAAAAATTAAACAGAATAGATTCACTTGCTGCGGTAGTTCTAAAAGAAAAAATGGCTCCAGGTTTACAAATTTTAGTTGCTAGAAAAGGGAAAATTGTTTATCAAAAAAACTTTGGTTTTCATACTGATGAAGAAAAATTAGTTGTTAGGAATGATGATATTTATGATGTTGCGTCTATGACTAAAATTTTAGCTTCACTACCACTTATTATGGAACTTGAAGAAAGAGGAGCTTTAAATTTAAAAAGTACTTTAGGTAATTTAATTCCTGAATTTAAGCATTCAAACAAAAGGAATTTAACGGTTAAAGAAGTGCTTTCTCATTATGGTAGATTAAAGGCTTGGATTCCATTTTATTTAAATACATTAGATAATATTACAAAAAAACCTTCAGCAGAATTCTATAGAGGTCAAAAATCAAATACATTTAGTATTGAAGTAGCGGATCATTTATTTTTGAGAAGTGATTATGGTTCTATAATGATGGATAGCATTGTTAATGCAGATCAGCGTTTAAAAGCAGGCTATAAATACAGCGATTTATCTTTTTATATTCTTAAAAAATATATTGAAAATTATTATAAAGAAGACTTAAATGAATTAACACAAAACCATTTTTACAAGTCGCTTGGAGCAAATAAAACTACCTACTTACCATTACAGAAGTTTTCAAAGAATAGTATAGTGCCAACGGAGAGAGATAATTATTACCGAAATCAATTAGTGCAAGGTTATGTTCATGATATGGGAGCTGCAATGCAAGGTGGTATAGGTGGTCATGCAGGTTTATTTTCAAACACAAATGACGTTGCTAAAATAATGCAATTGTACTTGCAAAAAGGATATTATGGGGGAAAGAGATATTTTTTACCAAAAACAATGGATAAATTTAATCACCGTTATTATGCGGATAAAAAAGTAAGAAAAGGTATTGGTTTTGATAAACCACAAATAAATAAAAATGAAAAAGCTACTTGTGGTTGTGTTTCTGAGTTAAGTTTTGGGCATAGTGGTTTTACGGGTACTTATACTTGGGCTGATCCAGAAACAGAGATTGTATATGTTTTTTTATCAAATAGAGTTTATCCTACTGCAGATAATAAGGAATTAATAAGGCAGAATATAAGAACTCAAATTCAGCAGTTTATACAAGATGCAATTATTGATTAACGGTCATTGTTTTTGTAGAAATAACACCTATTAAAATACAACTTACCAGATAAATTAAAGCATATTTTAAATTAAAAATAGAGTAAACTATAGCAGTTTGAATTAAATAAAACAATGGAAATAAAGTTGTTATTAATGCAAACCTAAAAGTATTTGTAAAAACGATATCGCTAATAGATGATTTTAAATATTTCCAAATTAATAAAGGAAAAATACTGTTTAGTTTTGCAATTAAATGAATAGGAGTAAGCCAATTAAAATTATTTTCTTTAGGAATTAATTTCGAAGGAGTTACTTTAATATTTTTAACAAGTTTGTTTACTTCATCAAGATTTGTATAATCAACTTTTGCGGTATTTAATTTATGAATAATCTCATCATAATTATCTGAATCTTCAATATGAAGCGTTAATTTTTTTAAAGCTGATGAAACTTCAAAAATAATTTTAGAAAATCGAACATCATGATTTTCAATATTTATTAAATTATTAGCTAGAATGGGTTCTCCGTAATGTATGGAAACGCTACTTGGAAAATTTAAATGAGAATTGTAATTAAAACCAACGGGTACAATTTGAATTTTTAAGTTAGGGTATTTTTTAAGTGTTCCCAAAATAATTCGTGCAAATCCTTTTTTTAATGGACGAATTTGACGTTTTATATCATGATTTCCTTCTGCAAATATTTGAATAGCTCCTTCATCTTTTAAAACCTCAAAACATTGATTAAAACTCTCTAAATTTTTCTCAATAGTGCTAATTCCGTCTCTAATTCTATATACGGGAATCATATTAAGTGAACTTAAAAAATTACGGACTGGTTTGTTTACAAAAGCACTTGCTCTTGTAAGAAAGTAAATGACTCTATTTGTAGTGGTTGGGATTAAAATAGCATCAATAAGAGCATTTTGATGGTTTCCAACAAATATAATTGCACCTTTTTTTGGGATGTTTTCTTTACCGAAAATTGTAATTTTTTTATGTAGAAAGAAGAGTCCGATTTTTATATAACTTCTCATTATATAGTACCAAATGTTTTTCATTTTTAATCTTTTATTTTTTGTTTAGACCAATAAGTAGCTAAAGCTAACCCTGAAAAAATATCCCAAATTGCCCAAAAAGCAACAAGTAGCATCATTCCTCCAAGTCCGTTAAAAAAACTAAAAATTAATAATAATCCTAAACCAGAATTCTGAATGCCAGTTTCTATTGATAATGTTTTTTGATTTTCATAAGAAAGCCTCATTGCTTTTGCAAAATAAAATCCGGTCATTAATGCTAATAGATTATGAGCAATTACCAATATTAAAACATAATGAACATAATTTATAAATATTTCGTAGTTATCATAAAATGCAATAACAATAAAAAG
>NZ_JBFFOE010000064.1:0-14357 GCF_041562875.1 Lutibacter sp.
ACTTCTTCATCAATTGAAAATGAATTAGCCGATGTTTATGAGCATGTAAATTATATAGAAGTAAAACATTCAACTAAAACTTCAAACATTAGGTTAATTGACGCTATTTCTCAAGGACTTAAACAAAGTATGGAGCGCTTTGATAAACTAATTATTATGGGTCAGGATATAGCTGACTATGGTGGGGTTTTTAAAATTACTGAAGGATTTTTAGAACAATTCGGAGAAGAAAGAGTACGAAATACACCAATTTGCGAGTCTACCATCATTGAATCTGCTTTTGGACTTTCAATTAATGGATATAAATCTGTAGTTGAATTACAATTTTCAGATTTTATAACCTCAGGATTTAATCCAGTGATTAACTTGTTAGCAAAATCAAAGTATCGTTGGAATCAAAATTCAGATATTGTTTTAAGAATGCCTTGTGGAGCTGATGTTGGAGCGGGACCTTTTCACAGTCAAACAAATGAAGCTTGGTTTACCAAAACTCCAGGTTTAAAAGTAGTGTACCCTGCATTTCCTTATGATGCTAAAGGCTTATTAGCAACCGCTATTGAAGACGCAAATCCAGTTTTGTTTTTTGAGCATAAAGCTTTATACAGAACTATTTATCAAGAAGTTCCAGATGATTATTATACAATTCCGTTTGGGAAAGCTTCCATTTTAACAACTGGCTTTGATATTAGCATTATAACATATGGAGCGGGTGTTCATTGGGCATTAAAAGAAGTTAAAGAGCATCAAATTTCTGCGGATATTATTGATTTAAGAACTTTACAACCACTTGATACAGAGACTATTTATAAATCTGTAAAAAAAACAGGAAGAGTTTTAATTTTACAAGAAGACACTCTTTTTGGAGGTATTGCTTCTGATATTTCGGCTTTAATTACTGAAAATTGTTTTAAATATTTAGATGCACCTATAAAACGTGTTGGAAGTATTGAAACACCAATTCCTTTTGCAAAAAACTTGGAACAACTATTTTTACCAAAAACGAAATTATATGCTGAAATTTTAAATGTATTAAATTACTAATTATAAAACTTCAAATCTTATTTCAATCATACATAAAGAGATCTTCACAAGATACTTTTAATTTAATATTCTATTCAATTATTGCTAAATAAGTAAAACTAATTTTAGAAAGTTTGTTTTACTTCAATTGATTTAGCTGTTTTTGATTGTTTAGAATATTCATTAATTACTTTTTACACCCCCTTTAATAAGTGCATAAAAAAATATATGATAACAATCATTATTAATATTGACGTGTATCATAGTGATTCATAGAGTAAGCTATTAATTTAGTAAACATATAACATGAAGCTAATTTTAAATTACAATTCATTATGTCACTTATTAAATTTAACAAGCGTTTCCCTCTATTTAATCTAATGTTTCCTGATTTTACAGATACAGGCGAGTTATTTAATAAAGATTTTGATGGAACCATCACCGATGATATTCTAACAATTTCAGCAGAAAATAAAAAAATTATAAACAACACAGAAGATGATTATTCTCGTAAGGAGATTAAAGCTAAGTATGATAGTGGTGTTCTTAAAGTTCATTTAAGGAAATTGGAGATTTTAAAAAGTGAAGAACACAAGAAAGTATTTGAGACTGCTTAATCTTCTTTATGGAGGAATCCGAGAAGTATATTTTCTATTTCTCGGATTCTTAATTCTAAAAAAAACAATATGAAACATTTAATTCCAGAACAAAAAGCCACAAGTTTTAACAATAGTGTTGAATACTTACATAGTAAAACAAAAAATTGGATATCAGAAATTGAGTTTATTAAATTAGAGCAAGATTTTTTGAAAGAATTATTGGCTGATCATATTATAGGTTTATGTGACACTAACAATTTTAATAAAGCCAAGCTATTGTTAAATGGAATAAATCATGAAGCAAAATTAAGTGAAACACTTATAAAATCAATTAATGAGCATAATATAAATTTATCTCTATTAATTGAAAATAATTATCTAAAAAAAGAAAGTTTATTTAGAGAAAATCATGAATCATTAAAAATTGAAGTTAAAAATTATATAGAAAACTTTAAGTATATAAAAAAACAAGTATTTGAACTTATATTATTGATAATGAAAAAAGAAAAGCAACATAAACTGCTAACAAAATAAATTTATTAAATTATTTGACCGTTTTTAAATTTTAGTTCTTTGAAATTCTTAATGTCTAAATTTCAATAAATGCTTTTAAATAATTGTTAGGATGATAATTTCTGAAAAGTGTAAAAGTTGAGATTTTACAAGTAGTAATATGATGGAGTTATATTATTTGGGGTGAGATTAACTCTAAAATTATTACTACTATATATTCTGAATTTTGAAGCAAAATTTGTGTAGAATTAAAATTTAAAAACGGTTTTATTCTGAAATTCCCCAGTCAAATATATTAAACACAGAAATCCAATCATTTGGTAAATTAGCTTCAATTACTATATGTTCATTTGATATTGGATGCATTAATTTAAGTGAATATGCATGCAAAAATAAATTATGACAATTAAATTCTTGTTCAAACATTCTATTGTGAAAGCGATCTCCATATTTATAATCTCCTACAATTGGATGGCTAATTTTATTTAAATGAATACGCAGTTGATGCATTCTACCAGTAGCAGGTGTTAATTTTACTAACGAATATCTTGAACCATTATATGGATGTACGGGAATATCTAATTCTTTTATGCAAATTGGTTCACAAAAAGTTTCAGCATCTTTATATAACTTTGTATCAGGGTTTTTAACAGGCGAATTTATAAGCATTGATTCACTTACCAATCCTCGAACAATACCTAAATATATTTTTTTAATTTCATTTGTGGTAAATAAATCTTGAAATACAGCAACATTTTCCTTTTGTTTAGCTAAAAGCAATACGCCAGATGTTTTTCTATCTAAACGATGAACAGGATAAAAATTAGCATTAAATTGCTTAAATAACAAGTCTAATAAAGTAGGTCCATCCACATTTCTTGCGTAATATGATTTATGAATTAAAACATTATTTGGTTTATTCACAATGATAATATATTCGTCTTCAAAAAGAATTTCAATTTTCATTTTGCAAATATACAGGTAAAAAAGTAGTTTCAATCATCTTGCTTTTTCCTCTAAAAATGAATAGATATGTAACATAATTTTCAATAATTTAGATAATATTAACAAATATTTCAACTTAAGATGTGTGAATTTTGTAACTAATAAAAAAAAATATGTAACTTTATAAAAGGCATTCTAGGGTAAATTTACATCATATAATTTCAATAATTAAAACAACAATAAAAATGAAAAAAATATTAGTATTTGTACTTTTAGCTTCCATAGTTATTTCTTGTGGAACTCCAAAAACAGTTATCCAGTCTAAAAAAGTAATTAAAGGATACTGGTCATTAGACCAAATTACTTATAGCGAACCTGGAACTTTTGATGTAACCTTATTAAATGATGCTTCTAAAGATTGTTTTATAGGAAGCAAATGGCGTTTTATTCCAAACAATAATACAGGAATATACACTATTACTGATGCTCATTGCATACCAACAGGCGATCGTAATTTTAATTTCACCATTCAGCAAACAGATGCCAATACTGGCCTTTATGATTTCTTGTTGAAACCAACCGATGCAAAACAAAATTCTGCTGATAATACTGGGTTTAGACTTCAATTGGCACAATTAACTGAAACTACTATGAGATGGGAACAAACTGTTTCAGTAGAAGGAAAACCATTTATAATTTATATGAACTTTAATAAAATAAACGAATAATGAAAACATTCTTAAAAAAAATATCATTAGTGGCTTTAACATTAGTGTTTGTAGCTGGAATAAGTAGTTGTGAAGCTACAAAAAATGCAAATAACGCACAAAAAGGTGCCGTAATTGGAACTGCCGGAGGTGCAATATTAGGTGCTATTATTGGCAACAATGCTGGTAAAGGCGGTAAAGGAGAAATAGGCGCCGTGATTGGTGGTGTTGTTGGAGGAACTGCTGGTGTACTTATTGGAAATAAAATGGACAAACAAGCTCAAAAAATTGAGGAAGAAATTCCAGGGGCCAAAGTTGAACGTATTGACGATGGTATATTAGTGACTTTTGATGAAAATAGTGGTGTTCAGTTTGCAACTAACATGTATAATATCACTGCTTCATCTGAAATACTACTTACCAAATTGGCAAATATTTTAAAAGAATATCCTGATACCAATGTATTGGTTGTTGGGCATACTGACAGTAGTGGTTCAGCTGCATATAATATGACTCTTTCTGAAAAAAGAGCCAATGCAGTAACCAATTACTTTGTTAATACCAAAGGATTGGGTTCATCACGTTTTGCAACAACATGGTTTGGTGAAGATCAACCAATTGCTGATAATAGTACTGCAGAAGGTCGTGCTCAAAACCGTAGGGTAAATGTAGCGATTGTTCCAAATGACAAAATGAAAGAAGACGCCAAAAAAGAAAGTGGTGAAAACTAACTGTTAATTATTCATTTTAAAAAAGCTATTTAAAAATATTTAAATAGCTTTTTTTTATGACTTTACTTTACAAAAATCAAGAAATAAGTTATTCTTAAATATTTATGAAGTGAAAAAGTTTACTTTCGCTCTTTAAAAAATAACAGGTGCCATATTTTATAGACTTTCTAAATCAATATCATCTATCAATTATAAGTTTTTTACTTGCATTTTTAGCAACTGTAATTTTAGGACTTGGAAAAGCAGGAGTAAAGGGTTTAGGAGTTATAATTGTTACCTTAATGGCATTAGTTTTTGGAGGAAAAGCTTCAACAGGTGTTTTAATTCCATTAATGATAACTGCAGATATATTTGCTGTAATTTATTATCACAAACATACTCAATGGAATTTTTTATTAAAATTACTGCCAACTATGGTTTTGGGAGTAGTATTAGGCGTTTTTATAGGAAAAAATATTTCCGAAATTATTTTTAAACAAATAATGGCAGTTTTAATTCTATTAACTGTAATTATTATGATTTGGATGGATAGAAAAAAAGCTAAAAACATTCCAAATCATTGGCTTTTTTCAAGTGCTATGGGACTTTTATCTGGTATTACATCTATGATTGGAAATTTAGCAGGTTCATTTGCTGATATTTATTTTTTAGCAATGAGATTACCTAAAAATGAGTTTATAGGTACTGCAGCTTGGTTATTTTTAATTATAAATGTGTTTAAATTACCATTTCATTTTTTTGTTTGGAACACTGTAACTTCAGAAACTATTTTCTTAAATATGTTTTTGATTCCAGCTATATTTATTGGTTTTTTTACAGGTGTAGCAGTTGTAAAACGAATAAATAATGAAAATTACAGAAAATTTATATTAATAGCCACGGCTGTTGGAGCGTTATTGATATTATTAAAATAATATTTTTTTAAATGGAAGAACATTTTTATCAATGTCCATATTGTTGGGAAGAGGTTTCCATTTTATTAGACACATCAATAGATGAAAACTCATTTATTGAAGATTGTGAAGTTTGCTGCAATCCGTTGGAATTTACTGTGAAATTCATAAATAGAGAATTAATAAATTTTGAAGTGCAACAATTTCAATAATTTCAAAATTAACTCGCAATTGCCTTTTTCAATTGAGAAATTGATTGCATTCCTGATTGTCTCCATATTTGTTTGCCTTGCTTAAAAATTATAAAAGTAGGAACACCTTGAACTTGATATTTTGCAGCCAGAGTTTTATTAGCATCAACATTTATTTTAATAATACTTATAGCATCTTTGAGTTCAGACTTTAATTGTTTTAAAATTGGAGCCATGGATTTACACGGACCACACCAATCTGCTGTAAAATCAATAAGAACTGGAATATCTTGGTTGATAATTTCGTTGAATGACTTTTTCATTTTAATATTTTTTAGAATATACTTAAAGTTACAAAATCAACAATTATTATCACCAAAAATTAGTTGATATTTTATCTAATTATTCGTAAAATTAATAAAAGTAAATATCTTAAATTCAAGTAATTATAATAAAATAAAGAAATAGGGTAGTGGCTAAATCTAATTTTTAATTGAGAGATGTACCCGTTTTTTAGTCGCTTTTATATAAATCAACATTAAAATAGATAACATTCCACAAATGGCAAATCCAATAAATAAAGGAAGTGCCGTATTTGATACAAATCTACCAATGAAGGTACTAATTGGAACAGCCATCATAGTAGAAAGAAAACCCGTTATTGCAGCACCAATTCCGGCAATATGACCTACAGGCTCCATTGCCAAAGCTCTTAAATTACCAAACAAAAAACCAATAGCAAAAAACTGCAAACCAAAGAAAGATAATAAAATACCAATATGTGGGTTTGCTGATCCATGATATAGAATAATATAGAGTAAGGAAAAACTAAAAAAGGCAATAAGAGAAACGGTTACCATTTTTTCCATCCCATATTTAATAACCAGTGTTCCATTTAAAAAAGTGGCTGAACCAATTGCAATTGCCAAACCTGCAAATATGTAGGGAAATTGCTCTTTTAAATTATATTGTAACTGGAATATTTGTTGAGCAGTACTTAAATATACCATAAATGAGCCAGTTACAAAACCAGAAATAACAGTAAAACCAATGGTTCTTTTAGACTTTTTAATTTCGTTTAAACCATTTATAAAAATACGTCTGGTAAATTTAACTCGATTTTTTATATGTAAAGTTTCAGGTTGTCTTTTCCAAAACCACCAAGATACTAAAATACTAAAAATCAATTGAATATAAAATATTGCTTGCCAGTTATAATGATCTAAAATAAATTTTCCCATGGCAGGAGCAACGATTGGAACAAAAATAAAAACTACCGTAATAAAAGACATAATACGAGCCATATAATCACCATTATAAGAGTCTCTAACCATTGCTATACTTATAGTTCTTGGTGCAGAAAGTCCAATTCCTTGCAAAATTCTTCCAAAAATCATCATTTCTAAACTTTCAGATAAAACACAAATAATACTTGCAATAATAAATATCCCAAAACCCATATATACAATAGGTTTTCTACCTAAGCTATCTGAAATTGGGCCAAAAAATAAGGGACCTAATCCAAGTCCAAGAAATATCATGGTGATTAATAGTTGATTATCAACAATGTTTGTTGTACCAATAGAAAAACCAATAAAATCTAAAGCAGGCAATAAAGCATCTATAGCAAGGGCTACTATTGACATTAATGATGCCATAAGTGCTATAAATTCAAATTGAGAATGATTCTTTTTTTGCATTGTGCAAATGTACAGTAATTGTATTTGTAGTAAAATATTTTAGTATTGTAAAAAGTGATCACTGAATAAGAATTTGTAATTTGCAACTTATAAACCACGCATTTATGGACATATTAACCTTAAAGAATAATATTAAAGGCATTGATATTTATATTTTAGATCAAATATTAAAAGATCGCTATCAAGTAGGAGCAAAAATTTTGGATGCTGGGTGTGGTAATGGTAGAAATTTGAAGTGGTTTTATAACGCTGGTTTTGAAATTCATGGAACCGATACTAATATGCAAGGATTACTGCATTGTAAAGAAATATATCCATTACAAAAAGATAATTTTATAAAAGCGAGAATTGAGCAATTACCACATGAAACGAATAGCTTTGATCATGTGATTTGTAATGCTGTATTGCATTTTGCTGAAAACTTAAATCATTTTTTACAAATGTTAAATGAATTACTAAGAATATTAAAACCTCAAGGAAGTTTATTTATTAGAACTGCATCAAATTTTGGAATTGAAGAATTGGTTATAGCATTGGGGAATGGTATTTATAAATTACCCGATGGTTCAACTCGGTTTTTATTAACGACTAAAATTCTAGATGATATTAAAAATATGAATGGTGTTTTATTGATTGAAGATCTAAAAACAACAATTGTTCATAATAAAAGAAGTATGACAACATTAGTGATACAAAAGGAGGTATAATTGATATGTCGTTTAGGTTTATAAATATTCTATTTAACATAATATAAATTATAAAACAAATATACAGTAATTGCTGTATAGCCGTTTTTCAGGCTATTTACACATAATTGCAGATATAGCGCCTTTAGGTCTATATCGTTAGCAATTATGTTAAAAGCAATTACGGCTTAAGTTCTAGACTCTATTTGTAAGTTATAATTTATCAGCCGCATCAACTCGCAGATTCATAAAATTGAAACTCATTCAATTTTATAAACTCGTATGCTAAATATCCCAGAAGCCTTTTATTCCTTTACGATATTCTGTACTTGGGTTAGGAAAATTTTAAATATGCGATTCTCAGCGAACAGCATTTGGGTAAATTTGTAATTATAATTTGCCATTATGCTAAATTACTCAAATCTTTTTTATTTTATAAAGCTGTGTTCGTGATTACTTCGTAGTTGCCGCTGCCAACAACTTTATTGTTTTGTAAACACAAATGCACAGCATTCACGAGTTCATATAAAAACAAGTAAAAAACACACGAGTAATTTGCAGCCGCTTGCCAACGCCAAAAAAAGCAATCCTTTTAGTTTTGTTATTATATTCTGAATAAGTTTGAATATTCTCGTTCTAAAAGTTTTCAGAAACTTCTCGTTAAGTTGGCGCAACAGTTTACGGCATAATTTAGAAAGTCCTGTGGACTTTTGAAATTGTGAGCGAGCCTTTTAGCGTTGGCTATACCAGATAATCTCTAAACACTTGCTTAAATTTCGTTTCCAAATAAGCTTTCTTCCATTATGCTTATCTATTTTTTTTAATAAAAAAGAGAAATCGACTTTAGGAGATTCACGAACACTTAAAACATTAACATGTCGTGAGCTAAACAAAAAAATCAAAGCTGCATACGGGCAAACGTTAATAAAATGCACCTAAAGTGCATTTTTAGTGAAGCAGCGAGCTGGTGTGTTGGCGAAACAATTAACGGCTTATTCGCTATATTTTAGACGGCATAAATTGAAAAGATTGAGAATCTTTGAAATTTTGAGCGGGTTGACGCGATGGCAAGAATGCTTCTAACCCCCCTAAAATATGTACGCTCACTCGCCTATTGTTTTAGCCAAAGTTTTATGAGGCCGAAATATCATAAAGTATAATTCGTAATTCAATGGCTTTAGATGTATTCTTGATAATCTATTTCTTCCACACCAGTAATGTCATCAATAGTTTGAAATAAAGGTATGAAATGTATGAAATATTCTGCTTTTTTAAGTGACTTTATATGTTTTGAAAATTTAGTTTTCAGACCACTTGAGTCTTTAATTTTATATAATCCTGGAATTCCAGAAGGCTTTACCAGTTCATAATTAAGTAAAATTTCATCATCAAAATAATGTTCTATTGCTAAATAGAAATGTTCTCTTTCTTGTTTTACATAAATTTCTCTAAACTTTGGAATAGGGAGTTTTATACCATAAATGTTAGCTTCTTTCATTTTTTTAACTCTTTTGTAATCCTTGTAAAAGTCAAACTGTAATCCATCAAATTGATTGATACCTTCAGTGTCATGGTCAAATAAACCAATAATAATAGTATCATCAAGGGCAATAGGTTTTGCCTTGTCTAAAATAAATTTCACTTCTTTTGCCCCGCCACTTTTGTTGCCGGCAGGCTTTACTTTCCAATAAGGAATTTTATTATTTGTGAGTATTGTAAATGCGTGTTCTAAAATTTCTGCATCCGTAGATCCTTCAGTAATCAATGTGATTTTTTTATTAGATTCTATCAAGTCAAGATTAGAAAACCTTAACCTATTAGCAGGCAGTTTAATCAAGTCTTTAGTAACATTTCTCATTTTATGATAAGCTTTACCCAACTGTAGCTTAATGTCTTTATGATCTGAACTGCTATTGAAATATAGTGCAAATTCAGCAACCGTGACTAGATACGGATCCTTAAGTATTGAAGTTTCGTCTAATAGTTTTTGAAGATATAATGAATTACTAATCCTTTTCGAGTGGAAAATGGCAGCTATTGTTAATAGTTGATACCCTGTGTTTGTTTCACCTTCTTCTTTATACTTTTCTAATAATCGATTAAAAGCTAAACTTAAAGGTTCACAAAGTGTAGATGATAAAAAATTTAAGTAAAAATAGTACATATTAAAAATCGATAATGCCGGAAGTCGCATTTTCTTAAATAATAAAATATCCCCATCAGAAATAATTTTTTTATACCAGTCGTGAAGAATTAAACTTTGGTTTAAAGACAATAGAACAGCTTCTTCTCGAAGTTTATTGTCTGTTTGATATAAAGCTTGCAATAAATAACCTAGCCCCTAATATTGCATTATTATGCTCCTCTAACTTTGATGCTCCTTTAACTTTTGCTATGATATTTATAAGGAAATCAGGCATATCTTTTGACTGACCAGCAAAAAATATAGCTACATTTTGCCAGTTTAAATCAAGAAAATTATCTACTAAATCTTTTTCTAAATTTCTTTTATGTTTAAAAATTTCTAAAGAAGCATAATATTCTAGAAATGATTTGTGTGAAAAGTTGACGTATTCTTCTTCTTCAATTTTTAATATACCAGAATTGTCTATAAAAAAATGTAGAAATTCTTCAATTACCTCAGTTGCTACACTACTTGATTTTGCTTCAAAATACTCTTTAAAATATTTAACAAAATTTATCTTTGAAAATGGTCGACCATTATTATTCTGTAAGATTTCTAAAGCATAAACGGATAAAATGCGTTCTCTGAAATTAAAGTCAATTATGTCAAACTTTTTAGTTGCAGTAATCTTTCCTAAAATAAGTTGATTAAAGTTATCATAAATATCCGAAATTGTAGCAGGTATCTCATAATTTTCCTTTTCATAAACTAATGCAATAAGAGATAGTGAAAGAGGTGTTAATGGCAATCTCTCTAAAATCCTATGATCTTCCAAAGCATCAATTAGGTCACTTGAAATACCATTATCATTAAAGAACCTTGAAGTAAATTCTTTTATCTGAGTATCATTAAACTTCCTTAATTGAAAAAAACTAACATCTTCATAATATGAGCTTATTTTTCCTGTTTTTATAGATCTGGTCGTTAATATATAGCGAATATTTTTAGACTTAGATAAATGATTTAGCTGTTCAACCACACCAATCTGTTCATTTTCTTCAAAATCATCAATATTATCAATTAATAATAAGATATTATAAGATTGAATAATTTCATTCCAATCACCTGGAACTCTATCTTTTAATAGTTTTGTAGAAGCTGTCTGAATATTGAAATCTGAATTAAAAAGTAATATTGGAGAAATAAAAATCGGTAATGTTTTCAAGTCTTGTTGTTCTTCTATTTGAAGTCTACCTATTTCTTTTAATAAAGTACTTTTCCCAGAGCCTGTATCACCTTCAATAACACAAGACTTTGTCCTTTTCATAATATCAATTTCTTGAACTCTATTAAGCTGCGTACTATTGCTTTCTAAATCACTTTTAATTTCAAATATTCGAGGTTTTACATAAATTTCAATAAGCCTTTTGGCCTTAGATTCAAGACCTTGTATATTTAGTAATGCCGATTTTTCGACCATTTCTTCTAAGAAATACTTTTCGTAACTTACTAAATCAAAATTTTCATACATCCAAAAGTTAGGGAAATGAGACTCTATTAAGTCTGATAAACTTTCCCTTTGCATAATTTCTAAATTGAAATTAATAGCTAAATTTATTGTGCTTTCTACAGATTTAGAAATACTAAAACCTGAAATTAACATCATGGAGTTAGGATTGCTTGCTTTGTGTGCTAACTTTAGTTTTTCTATTAATTCTTTGGCTTCAACATTGTTTCCTGAAAGAGTTTTTTGATAAAGGTAAAATGTAGTAGTTAATACAGATAATCCCTCTTTTGTTTCACCTGTGATGATATTAACCTGGTTACTTTTTAAATTTTTATATCCTTCTTTTTCCAAAAGGCTGAAAACGACTTCTTTCAATCTTAATATTGAAAGTGTTTCTAATTGGTTTGCCTTTTTATTCATAGTTTATTTTTTTATCTTAACAAATATAAGAATAATCCCATTCACACACATTATACTTCCCTCCTTTCGTCAGTCAGTATAATAAGTGTTTATTCGCTACTCTTTTATTTTGCAAATAAGAGCTCGTGAACCTCTTACCTCGGTTTCACTAACATTATAGAAGTATCCTTTTAGTATAAGACTTTTCATAAAATACAACCTTAAACTTTGCTTTTAGCCAAATGGAGTGCAACGAAATTCGCGAACTCCTATTTATAATAAAAAAAAGTGAGCAAAGCAAGGTAATCCTTCGGCGAAAAGCTCAGGACGGGTACTACCCTAACATTATAATACAAATTACAACATTTTGTTTTTTTTAAATTTAATGTATTCAAACTACTATATATTTATTATAGGAGCCTTTATTTAAACAGATGAAAGTTAAACTTTGCTTTTTAGTTATAGTTCACTATTGTTTACTTTTGCAGTTCAATTGTAATTAATACTCATCTATCTTAAAAATGAATCAACTTTCTTTTTACTTAAAACAACTACTTTGGTATACTTCATTTAGAACTACTTTTTTAAGCAATCCAAATAGATTATTGGCTATTAAAGCAACGATGGTGATTGGAATACTTGTTATTTTAATGGTGACTATTAATCTACCTTTTTATGCTGTGTCATTAGGTTTAGGAGCTCTTGCAGGAGCCCTTTCTGAAACAGATGATCATCCCAACGGACGCTTAAAGTCTATGGTTTTAAAAATTATTAGCTTTGCTATATCAAGTTTTTCGGTAGAATTGTTGCAACCATATCCCATACTATTAGGTATTGGACTTGCTTTGTCAACATTTGTATTTATTTTAATTGGAGGTGTAAGTGAGCGTTTTAGAGGTGTAACATTTGGCGCTTTATTAGTGGGTATTTATACCATGATTGGAACGCACATTAGTCCTAATTGGTACATACAACCTATTTTACTAACCTCTGGGGCTTTTATTTATGGCATTTTTTCATACATACTGTTACGTTTAAAACCGTATAGTCTATTGGAAGAACAAATAGCTAGAGGTTTTTCAGCACTCTCATTGTATTTAAATGAAAAATCAAAGCTTTTTCCCAGCAATAATGATGAAGAAAAAGAAATAAGAGCAAAACTAGCGCTATTAAATGTGCAAACTGTTGAAGCATTAGACAGATGCAAAGAAGTTTTAAATAGCTATGGAGAGTCTCTTACAAATCAGCAACCATTACAACCGTATTTGTATTATTTTATGGTTTTGCAAAGTTTGCATGAACGAGCAGCATCTAGTCATGAGCGCTATGATTTATTAAGTGCCAATCCTTCAAATAGTGATTTAATTGGTGGAATTCGTCAATTATTACATGAACTCTCACATGCAACTCAAAATTTCGCAGAAAGTTTACTTACTGGGATTCCCTATAAGCATCCAATAGCTTTAGATTGGTTGACAAAAACAATTCATAATTCACTTCAAAACAATGAGTTGAAGCCTTCACTACCTATAAAATTATTGATTCGTAATTTAACGCAGTCTCATGAAACTTTAAAAACAATTCATGAAAATTATGATACTGAAATATTGCCTAAGTTAGAAAAAGAGACCCGTACTTATTTTGAGCGATTAAAAGTTCAGCTAAATATTAACCACCCAAGAATGCATCACGCTTTAAGGTTAAGTGTTTCTTTTTTAATTGGTTATGCAATATATGGATATTTTCATATCGCAAAAGGAGAATGGATTGTGCTTACTATTTTATTTGTACTACAGCCTAGTTATAGTGAAACAAGAAAGCGATTATTACAAAGAATCTTAGGAACTTTTGCGGGTGTAATTATTGGGATATTAGTTATTAAATTATTTTCTTTTTCAGGGCAAATTGTTTTAATGCTTACTTCGGCCTATTTATTTTTATTTTGGATGAAACGCAAATATTCAACAGGTATTATTTTTATTACCATTTTTGTATTGTGTGCATTTAATATTATAGCCAATAAAGGAGTTGATGTCATGGCGCCGCGTTTAATAGATACTTTAATAGGCGCTTTTATTTCGTTTATTGTCGTTCGTTTTTTATGGCCCAATTGGCAATACAAGAAATTACCAAACTTATTAAGTGAGGTAATCCTTAAAAATACGGCATATTTAAAAGCTATTTTAAACGAATATAAAAATCCTATAACGGATGATTTAACCTATAGAATTGCAAGAAGAGAAGCACACCGGGCAGATAATGCGTTGGTTATGGCTTGGCAAAATATGCAATTAGATCCTCAAAAACATCAGAAACTAAAAGAAACAGCTTTTACACTAAC
>NZ_JBFFOE010000065.1:0-14257 GCF_041562875.1 Lutibacter sp.
AAAAACGCACAAAACAGAATATAAATGCATAAAATTCATTTTTTGTAATTGTTTTTAGTAATTTTGTAGTAAATAATACTATACTAAAAAAAATGGAAGCTAAACTGTTAAAATACACAAAGAGCATTGCTTACGAAGAATCAGGGAAATTTGAAGAAACCAGATTTGAAAAAAAGCATAATGTTATATTCTCAAACTCATCTGAAGGATCATTAAAAGTTGCAAAAGAAATTGCAGATTTAATTATAAGTAAAAAGGCAAAAGGAGAACAGTGTATTTTGGGTTTGGCTACAGGATCTTCACCAATAAAGGTTTATGAGGAATTAGTGAGAATGCATCAAGAAGAAGGCTTAAGTTTTTCAAACGTTGTTACTTTTAATTTGGATGAATACTATCCAATGACAAAAGATAATATTCAAAGTTATTATTATTTCATGCATGAACATTTGTTTAACCTTGTTGATATATTACCTGAAAATATTCATGTGCCAGACGGAACTGTTACTGCTGATGAATTACATCAATATTGTATAGATTATGAAAAAGCGATAGATGAAAGTGGTGGAATAGACCTGCAATTATTGGGTATTGGTAGAACTGGGCATATTGGATTTAATGAACCAGGTTCACATTTTAACTCAGAAACTAGAAGTATTATTTTAGATTATATTACAAAAGTTGATGCAGCTCCTTCTTTTTTAGGTATTGAAAATGTGCCTAAAAAAGCCATAACAATGGGCATAAAAACCGTTAGAAAGGCAAAAAGAATTATATTATTAGCTTGGGGTCAAAACAAATCTTCAATTATAAAAAATACCATAGAAGGTGAAATTTCATCAAAAGTACCAGCTACTTATTTACAACATCATAACAATACAACATTTATTCTTGATATTGAAGCAGCTTCTGAGTTAACAAGAATAAATACACCCTGGTTAGTAGGACCTTGTGTTTGGGATGAGAAATTAAGCAGTAAAGCAATTATTTGGCTATGTCAAAAAACAGGAAAATCTATTTTAAAATTAATTGATGAAGATTATAATGACAATGGAATGTCAAGTTTATTGGTTGAACAAGGCTCGTCTTATGATTTAAATATTAAAATGTTTAATAAAGTACAGCGTACTATAACAGGTTGGCCAGGAGGTAAACCCAATGCTGATGATAGTTCAAGACCAGAAAGAGCGAATCCGATTAATAAAAGAGTCTTAATTTTCAGTCCACACCCTGATGATGATGTAATTTCAATGGGAGGTACTTTTGACAGATTGGTTAGTCAAGGACATGAAGTGCATATTGCATATCAAACTTCAGGTAATATAGCTGTTTCAGACTATGAGGCTTTAAAATTTGCTGAAGTATCAAAAAATATGAAATGTAGTAAGGATGATAGTTTTATTTCGGGAATTATTAATCAAATTAAAACTAAAAAAGACAATGCTGTTGATAGTGTTGAAGTTAGAAAGTTGAAAGGCGTAATTAGGCAGATGGAGTCATTGGCTGCAACCCGATATTTAGGAGTGCCTGATGAAAATGTACATTTTTTAAATTTACCATTTTATGAAACGGGTAGTATTAAGAAAAATCCATTATGTGATGAAGATATTGCCATAATGTGTGATATAATTGAGCAAATTAAACCACATCAAATATATGCAGCAGGGGATTTAGCCGATCCACATGGCACACATAGAGTTAGTTTAAATGCGTTGTTTGATGCCTTAAAAATTTTAAAACCAAAGCCATTTATGGATGATTGTTGGTTGTGGCTGTATAGAGGAGCTTGGCAAGAATGGGATATTCATGAAATTGAAATGGTAGTACCAATGAGTCCTGATCAGGTATTAAAAAAGAGAAAAGCAATTTTCTTTCATCAATCTCAAAAAGATGGAGTTATGTTTCAAGGTAATGATATTAGAGAGTTTTGGATGCGTGCTGAAGATAGAAATACTAAAACTGCAGAAAAGTATAATAATTTAGGTTTAGCTGATTATGCAGCAATGGAAGCATTTGTACGATGGCATTATTAATTTGGTTGAATAATTTTTATTATTTATAGTTTTAATAAATTAAAACTATAAATAATAAAAATTGTATTATTGTAATAATAATACTTCTTGCAATTGAAATTTATTAAAAAAATATTTTTAAGCCTATTGTTTTTGGTTTCTACAATTATAGAAGCACAAGAATTACCACCTATTGAGAATTTTTCTCCACAACTATATGGTGCTGATAACCAGAATTGGTCTATTTCTCAGGGAAATGACCTGTATGTATATGTAGCTAATAATAGTGGCTTATTAGAGTTTAATGGTGCTAAATGGAAGTTATATCCATCTCCCAATAATACATCTTTAAGAGCTGTTAATGTTATAGAAAGTAAAATATACACAGGTTGTTTCAGAGAGTTTGGTTTTTGGGAAAGAAATGAAATGGGCAATTTGGAATATCATTCTTTAATTCATGAACTTAATGAGCCTCTTCTTGAAGATGAACATATTTGGAATATAATTTCATTTGATAAATGGATATTGTTCCAATCCTTACGCCGTATATATATATATAATATTGAAGAGCGTTCATTCAATATTATAAAATCTGACACACATTTACCTAAGGTTTTTAGAGTTGAGGATAGTATTTATTTTCAGAGATATGGAGAGGGAGTTTTTAAAATTGAAAACGGAAAGCCATTATTAATATCAGATGACCCCATATTTAAAGACAATATTTTAGTTAATATTTTTTCAATAAATAATAAAGTTTTATTTCAAACTCAAGAAAAAGGGTTTTATTTTCTTGATGCAGGAAGTATTTCAAAGTGGGATATCCCAGCGAACAAAATAATCGCATCTGTTAGTGTGTTTAGTAGTTTAAGATTAAGAAATGGAAGTTTTGTATTGGGAACAATTAGAAATGGCATTTATCAATTGAATGAAAAAGGAGAAATAATAAACCAATTTAATCAAAATAATGGACTAAGTAACAATACTATTTTATCAATGTTTGAAGATAAAGAGCAAAATCTATGGCTTGGATTAGACAATGGTATAAGTATGATTAATTTCAATTCTCCATTTAGTGTTTTTAATGATTTAGATGGAAAATTAGGCTCAGTTTATGCAGCAATATTATTTAATAACAATTTGTATATAGGAACCAATCAAGGATTATTTTATAAAAAAAATAATTCTGATGATTTTCAATTTATAGAAGGTACTTATGGCCAAGTATGGTGTTTAAAGGTTTTTGATAATACGTTATTTTGTGGGCATAATTTAGGAACTTTTGTTGTTGATGCTACTAATAAAGCAAACTTAATTACGAATGCAATGGGTACTTGGGATATTATACCTATAAAAAATAACAATAATTTGTTATTGCAAGGACATTATAATGGCTTGAATGTTATTGAAAAAATAAATAATAAATGGCAATTCAGAAATAAAATTGAAGGTTTTAATATCTCAAGCAGATATTTTGGGTTTGATTCTAAGAGCAATATTTTTGTAAGCCATGAATGGAAAGGCGTTTTTAAACTTCATGTTAATAATAATTTTACAAAGATACTTGATTATACAATTGAAGAAAGTGTTCATAAAGAACCAATATCAAGTTTAATTACATATAATAATCATTTATTATACACTTCTAATAGGGGTGTTTATAAATATGAAGAGTCTCAGAGTAAATTTTTAAAAGATTCTTTATTAAGCATAAATATTTTTGCGAATGATGATTATGTTTCTGGTAAATTAATTACAAACAATAAAGAAAAGACTTTATGGGGTTTTACAGATAAAAATATTGTGTATTGTAAACCTGCTAAATTAGACAATGATTTAATTGTTACTAAAATATCTTTACCAGCTTCATTAAGGAAATTTGTTTTAGGTTATGAAAATGTCACACAACTAAATGACCAAATTTATTTATTTGGGTCTTCAAATGGTTACATTTTACTTGATTTAGATAAGTTAGTTGATAAAGAATATGAGATCTTTATAAATTCAATTGAAAAAAGTATACTTAATAAAGAAAAGGAATTTATTAATGTAAAAAATATCAATGAATTTAAATATGAAGAAAACAACTTATATTTTAATTATAGTGTGCCTGAGTTTGATAAATTTGACCAAGTAAATTACCAATACCAACTAAAAGGAATATATAATGAATGGAGTGATTGGTCAGAAAATTCAGAAATATCTTTTAAAAACCTTCCTTGGGGCGATTATACCTTTAATGTTAGAGCTAAAATTGGTAGTAAATTATCAAAGAATACAGCAACATATTCATTTACAATTAAAAGGCCTTTGGTTCTTTCAAACCAAATGTTATTTATTTATTTAATTTTATTAAGTGTTTTATTATTTCTTATTCATGTATTTTACAAACGTTATTATAATAAGCAAAAGCAAAAGTTGATTGAAAAAAAACAACGTGTATTTGCCATCGCTCAATTAGAGAATGAACAAGAAATCATGAAATTAAAAAATGAAAAATTACAAAATGATATTGAGAGTAAATCAAGAGAACTAGGTACTTCAACAATGAGTATTATTAAAAAGAATGAAATTTTAAATACTATTAAAGAAGAATTAACAGCAATTAAGGATGAAAGTCATGTAGAGCCAGTTCTTAAAATTATTAATAAAAACCTTTCAAATTCTAATGATTGGGAACTATTTAAGGAAGCATTTAATAATGCAGATAGTGATTTCTTAAAGAAAGTAAAAAAAGTTCATCCATTATTAACTCCAAATGATTTGCGATTATGTGCTTATTTACGTCTAAACTTGTCATCTAAAGAAATAGCTCCGCTATTAAATATTTCACCTCGAAGTGTTGAGATAAAAAGATATAGATTACGTAAGAAAATGGATCTTCCTCATGAAAAAAGCCTTGTTGAGTATATTTTAGGAGTTTAATGTACTGCTACAAAATTTAAATAAACCAAAAAACACTACAACATTACCACAACATTCTTATATCTCTAAGGTTGTAGTTAATTTTTTTTACAATAATACTTGCTACTTGCATTAGAGTTGTTAAACACTTTGTTTTCTTAATAAAATCAAAATAAATATCCTAAATTACCCTATAAATATGTTAGATTAATATCTTTTTTATTTTGCTGTATGTTTTTTGTATAGGTTGGTATTATCATTTTTTTAACTTTTCCCATTACTTTTATATAAACTTAATTCAAATTATATGAAATCATTACTAGTATCATTTTTTCTATGTTTTGCAAGTATTTTAACTTACGGGCAAGATTATGAAATTAAAGGGGTTGTATCCGACAATAGTGGTACACCTTTGCCGGGAGTTTCTGTAGTTATAAAAAACACAGATAAAGGTGCATCAACAGATTTTGACGGAAATTTTGCACTGTCTAATGTTAAAAATGGAGAAACACTTGTATTCTCTTATCTTGGTTTTGCAACCAAAGAAATTGTAATTAAAAATAGCACTTTCTTAAACGTATCACTTAATGAAGATACCGAAAGTTTAGACGAAGTTGTTGTTGTAGGGTATGGTACCCAGAAAAAAAGAGAAGTAACAGGTGCTGTATCAGTAGTTGACAGCAAAACATTAGAAGATTTGAAACCTGTAAAAATGGAACAAGCCTTACAAGGTACAGTTTCGGGAGTAAATGTAACTACTACTTCAGGATCTCCTGGAGCAGACATTAATATTCGTATTAGGGGTATTGCTACCAATGGTGATAACAAACCACTTACTATTATTGATGGTTATGTTGGTGAATTGGGTTTGCTAAATCCTAATGATGTAGAGACTATAACTGTATTAAAAGATGCACAAGCTGCAATTTATGGTTCTACAGCTGCAAATGGGGTTATCTTAATCACAACAAAAATGGGTAAAAAGAATGCGAAAGCTAAAATTTCTTTTAATTCTTATGTTGGATTCCAAGAAACTTCAAGAAAGTTAAATGTTTTAAATGCAACTGAGTATGCTGCATTACTTAATGAAAGTTACGCAAATGGTGGAGATCCATTACCATACCCAAATTTGTCAGGTATTGGAAATGGTACAGATTGGCAAGATGAAGTTTTTGGTGATGCTGTACCTATTATAAGTCATGATTTATCAATGTCTGGTGGTTCTGAAAAAATTACGTATGCTATAAGTGGTTCACATTTAGATCAAGAAGGTATCATTGGAGGAAAAAAATCAGGGTTTTTAAGAAACACAGCTAGAATATCTTTAGGAGCTGAACTTTCAGAAAAGTTAAAATTAAAATCAAATGTAATTTATACATATTTTAATAGAAAAAGTTTACCAGAAGGAGGGAATGCATCTGTTCTTATGAATGCTGTAAACGCACCATCAACATTAAGTCCTTACGATACCAATGGAGATTTTACTATTTTCCCATTAGGAAGATTAGGAAATGAAATGATAAACCCTTTATCTCAAATTGAAAATTCATATAATGATTATAATTTTAAGAAGTTAAGTGGTAATTTCGGATTAGATTACCAATTATTGGATGAATTAGTAATAACAAGTTCAATTGGATTCAACACTTCAAATAGTGAAGGTAAAAGTTTTGCAAAAATTATTGATTATGGAGGGAAAGTTTTTGATGTAACTAGAAGTTCAGTTTCTCAAAATGCAGTTAATAATAATGATTATTCTTTTGATTTGTATGCAACTTATATAAAAGAAATAGCAGACCATAAAATTGTTGGAACCCTTGGAAATACCATTTTTAAAGAATGGGGAAATGGATTGTATGCTACAGGTTATGATATTCCTAACAATACTTGGAGTAATGCTGATATTTCATTGGCAAATGGAGCACCTGCTCCAGGAGTAATACCTGTTGGTTCTTATACTTTTGATGAAAGAAAATTATCTTACTTTGGTAGAGTACAGTATGATTTTAAAGGGAAATATCTTGTTTCTGCTATGATAAGAAGAGATGCTTCAACAAAATTTGGACCTGGAAATAAAGTTGCTTATTTTCCTTCATTTACTGCTGGTTGGATTTTGTCTGATGAAAGTTTCTTTGGAAAATCTAGTGTAATTAACTTCATGAAATTGAGAGGTAGTTACGGTACTTTAGGAAATGATAGAATTCCAACAAATGGTTATATTTCTCAATTATCAGGAGAGGCAACCTATGTTTTTGATGGTGCTTTAGTTAATGGAGTAGCAACAGGACAAATTCCAAATCCAGATTTAAAATGGGAAGAAGCACAAAAATTTGATGTTGGTTTAGATATGAAATTATTAAATAACAAAGTAAATGTTGTTGCAGATTATTTTATTGATACAAGAGCAGATTTGTTAATACCATATATACCTGTTTCAGGAATCCTTGGTGCTGCTGCGCCAGGAGCATCTTCACCAACTATAAACGCAGGAACAGTTAAAAATTCAGGATTAGAATTTTCAATAGATTATAAAAATAATTTTTCTGATGATTTCTCAATGAGTATTGGTTATAATGTAACATTCCTTAAAAATGAAGTTACAGAAATTAATGGAACTGATTTTATTGAAGGTGGTGTATTTAGTATTGGGCAACCAGCACCTTCTAGAATGGAAGTAGGGCAACCAATAGGTTATTTCTACGGATATCAAACAGATGGGATTTTTCAAAACCAGGCTGAAGTTGATGCACATCCTTCACAGGCAGATTTAGGAGCTCAATCAGCACCTGGAGATTTTAGATATGTTGATACCAATAATGATAATGTTATAGATGTAAAAGACAGAGTTAATATTGGAGATCCTATTCCAGAGGCAACTATGGGGCTTAATTTACAGTTTAATTATAAAGCTTTAGATTTTTCAATGTATACTTTTGCTTCAGTTGGTAATGATATGGTACGAAATTATGAAAGTATTGCTCCTGATGCAAATCAATTAAATTATGTTTTAGACAGATGGAGAGGTGAAGGTTCAACCAATACTAATCCACGTGTAACAACGGGCGCATCAGTTAATAATGTGTTTTCTACATATTATGTTGAAGATGCTTCTTATGTAAGAATACAAAACATCCAATTAGGGTACACGATTAATTCTAAAGTTTCAGAAAAAATAGGCGCAACTAAATTAAGAGTATATGCAAGCGCAAATAACCTATATACTTTCACAAAATATAGAGGTTACGACCCAGGTGCTTCAAGTGGTGCACCAATTGGCGGAGGAATCGATGATGGTTTCTACCCTATTCCAAGAACCTACATGGTAGGCTTAAACATTAATTTTTAATCTGAATTAAAATGAAAAAATATATATTTATAACAATATCAATTATAGCAGTATTTTCGGCACTGACAATTTCTTGTACCGATGATTTTGTTGATCGTCCAGTTGAATATTCAATTGATTCAGAGAATTATTTTAATTCTCAAGCGGAATACGAAAGCGCTTTAATTGGAGCATATGACCTTTTACAATCAACTTTTGTAAATGTTTTAATGGGAGAGTTTGCTTCTGATAATACAGTATGTGGTGGAAACGGACCAACAGATGTTCCTGGATATCAGCAAGTTGATGACATGATTCATACACCTGTAAATACGGAAATTAAAAAAGTATGGGATTGGATGTTTGCAGGAGTTCAAAGAAGTAATTATATTCTTGAATTTAAAGACAATATCGAGTTTGAAGGAAAAAACCAAATTATAGCTGAAGCTCGTTTTCTTAGAGCATATTACCATTTTGAACTGGTTAAATGGTTTGGACCTATTCCAATGAAAGGAGATGCAAGATTTACTCCTGGTGATGAGACATCAATTCCACGTTCATCAGTTACTGATGTATATGCTGCAATTGAGGATGATTTAATTTTTGCATCAGAGAATTTAAATCCAATGCCTTCACAAGCTGGAAGAGCTACTAGAGGTGCTGCATTGGCATTGCTAGGAAAAGCTTATTTATATGAAGCTTCCTATTTAGATAATGTTTTAAATAGTGAGTCTAATTCAGGAGAAAAATACCAATTGGCTGCTTTAAGATTACAGCAAGTAATTGATAATGAAGGATATTCGTTAGTATCTGATTTCAATGACATTTTTGAAATGGCAGGTGAAAACGGTCCTGAATCTGTTTTTGAAATTCAATATACAGATGTTGAAGGTGGAAGTTATGGATATATGCAAGCTATTGAAGGTAATGTAGCTGTAGGTTTTGCAGGTCCTAATTCATATGAAGGTCCTTTCTTTGAATCAGGAAACAATTTTAATCTTCCTACTCAAAAGATAGTAGATGCTTTTGAAGATGGTGATTTAAGAAAAGAGGTTACTATTCTAGATATGGATGCATGGGTAATTGAACACCCTGAAGTTACTTATACAAAGCAGAATGAGCATACAGGTTATTTTAATAGAAAATATATTCCTAGAAAAAGAAGTGAAGATGCTGCTCAAGATTATAAACTAACCAATCCAAATAATTACAGAGCAATTCGTTATGCTGATGTATTGTTAATGGCGGCTGAAGCTTATAATAAATCAGGAAATGATCCACAAGCACTTATAAATTTAAATTTAGTAAGAGATAGAGCTTTTGGAGATGAAAATCATAGAATAACAATGACTGATACAAATTTATACAATGCAATTTTAGCTGAAAGAAGAGTAGAATTTGCAGGTGAAGGATTTCGTTTTTTCGATTTAGTAAGAACTGGTAGAGCAGCTCAGGAAATAGATGGTTTTACACCTAATAAAAATGAAGTATTCCCTATACCATTAGAAGAAATTCAATTCGCTGGTGGTAATTGGAGTCAAAATCAGAATTATTAAAAAATAAACAAAACATATGAAAACATTTAAATATTTTTTAAGCATACTATTATTTGTTACAGCCGTAATAAGCTGTAATGAAGATGAGTTAGGTAGTTTAGATTTTGTGTCTACCGCTGTAGCACCAACAAATTTAACAGTACTTTTAGACGTAACTCCTGATAATACGGGGTTAGTAACAATAACTCCAAATAGTGAGGGAGCAGTTTCTTATACTATTACACTGGGTGATGATACTGCTGAAGCAGTAACTATAAAGCAAGGGGAAAATATTCAACATGTATATGCTGAAGGTGACTACGTAATGAAAGTTGTAGCTATTGGAATTACAGGTTTAAAAACGGAGTTGGTAAAGCCATTTGCGGTGTCTTTTGATCCACCAGAATTTGTAGTGTTTCCAGTACCTGTAAATGACAAAGCCACTTCAAAACAAGTAAATGTAAAGGTGCTTGCTGAAGAAGTGAAAAATGCAATTTCCTTCGATGTTTATTTTGGAGAAGTAGCAGATGAAACACCAGTAACAAAAACTGTTGGAGATGAAGCATCTCATGTATATACTGAACCAGGATTATATACTATTAAAATTGTATTAAAAGGAGCTGCAATTGAAACAGTAGAATATATTATTGAAGATTTTGAAGTAACTGAAATTTTACAACCGCTTACTGCGGCACTTACTCCTTCTAGATTAGAAGCCAACGTTGTTTCTATATTTAGTGATGCTTATACAAATGTAGCAGTGAGCGAATGGAATCCAGGTTGGGGACAATCAACTGTTTTATCTTCTTTTGATGTAGATGGGGATAATATTTTAAAATATGATTACTTAAATTATACAGGAATAGTTACTAGCTATGATAATCCAACAGATCTTTCAGCAATGGAATATGTTCATTTTGATTATTGGACAAATGAAGGAACGCAAGTTGCTTTTAAAATAGTGAATACATCACAACCAGATGGAGATCCATTAAAAGAATCAGAAGTAGTAACTCTTACTACAGAATTTGGTAAATGGGTAAGTGTTGATATTGCATTAACTGATTTTACAACTGACATGTCAGGAGTTACTCAATTCGTAATATCATCAACTGGAGAGACAGTATTTATGGATAATATTTATTTTTGGAAAGAGCCATCAGAAGTAGTAAGTGCACTTCTTTATGATGATTTTGAAGGAAATGGAAATATTGATACTTGGTTTGGAGATGATTGTGGTATGGATAACATTTTCACGAATCAATTTTCTGATATTAACAATAATTCGGCTACTGTTTTAAAGTATACTGATGCAGGAGGGACATATGCAAATGTACGTTTTGATGCTCCTTCAAAATTTGATTTAGCTTCAGATAGTAAATTTTCATTAAAAATTTATGTTCCAACATCAAGTGTCTCAGGAACTCAACCAAAGCAAATTTCTTTAAAATTACAAGATGGTACTGCAAGTGAACCTTGGGTGCTACAAACAGAAATAATTAAAACTATTGTTTTTGATCAATGGCAAACTGTTACATTTGATTTTGCAACTGACGTTACAGCAGGTCAACCTGATCCATTAAATAGAACAGATTTTGATAGAGTAGTTTTACAAGTAAATGGAGAAGGTAATGGTGATACCGTTACAGCTTATATAGATGATTTTAATTATGGTATAGATACTGGCTCAGGAGGAGGAGGAACTTCACCAATAGAGGGAACTTGGAAATTAGCCCCAGAAGAAAAAGCTTTACTAGTTGGATCCACAGCTGGAGATATTTGGTGGTTTAATAGCATAGAAGATTTAACAACAAGAGCTTGTATTTTTGATGATACTTATGTTTTTAATGCAGATGGATCATTTAACAATGTTTTAGGGTCTGATACTTGGCTTGAGGCATGGCAAGGAACTGCAGATGCCTGCGGAACACCAGTAGCACCTCATGATGGGTCAGCTTCAGCAACGTATGAATATAATACAGCTGCAGGTACTGTTACCATTAATGGGATAGGAGCTTATTTAGGAATTTCTAAAGTAATAAATGATGCAGAACTTACTAATCCCGCAAATGCTCCTGCTTCTATTACTTATAATGTGACGCTTTCAGATAATGACAATACCATGAATTTAGAGATTTTAGTTGGTGGTGGTAATGTTTGGTATTTCAAATTGGTTAGAGATGGAGTTATAACTCCTCCTCCACCAAGTAATGGAACACAAATTGATTTTCCAGTTGACTTTGAAAGTTCAACAGTAGATTATACCTTAACTGATTTTGGAGGGAATGCATCTTCAGTTATTGTAGATCCAAATGACGCAAATAATATGCTTGCAAAAGTAATTAAAACTAATACAGCTGCTACATGGGCAGGTACTACAATTGGAACTGATGCTGGTTTTGCAACTAATATTCCTATTACATTAATAAATTCTAAAATGTCTGTACGTGTTTGGTCTCCAGAAGCTGGGACACCTATTCGTTTAAAAATTGAAGATTCAAATGATGTTACTCATACTTGTGAGACAGAAACAAATACTACTGTTGTAGGTTGGGAGACGATAGAATTCGATTTTGCTAATCAAGCACCAGGAACAGAGTTATTAAGTGTAGGTTTAAGTTTCGGTTGGGTTTATAATAAGGCATCTATCTTTTTCAATTTTGGAACAGATGGTGCAACAGCAGGTGAGAAAACATATTACTTTGATGATGTTTTATTTATTCAATAATTAAAAAATAATAAAAATGAAAAATATAAAATATATAATTGGTCTTTTTCTTACTCTGGCATTTTTTGCGAGTTGTGAAGAGGACAGCAACAAATTTGGGGATATAATTGCTCCCTCAAATGTTCAAATAGCAGATCCTTTAATTGAGGGGCAGGATATGAATGATCCTGAGTTATTGTATGGTGATGGAAGCGGTTTTGTAACATTTACAGCAACTGCCAATAATGTGATAAGCTATAATTTTAATTTTGGTGATGGTTCAAGCGAAATTGCACCTTCTGGTATAGTAAAGCACAGATTCACTAAAGTAGGAATAAACAATTTTACCGTTATAGTAAGTGCTATTGGTACAGGTGGAGTTGCATCAACTACTTCAATAAATGTAGAAGTTTATAGTTCATTTTCTGATGCTGAAGCTGAAAACATTTTAAGCGGAGGTGTTATAGGTGAAGGTAAAAAATGGTATTGGGCAGCTAATTTGCCATTGCACATAGGTATGGGTACAGCTAATGATGATTATGGTAATGGAGAATTTGCTTATGAAAGCTGGTGGAATTCAATTCAACCTTGGGATGCAGAAAAAGGATGTATGTATGATGATGAATTCGTATTTACAAAAACTGCAGATGGTATCACATTTGAACAAACTTCTGGTCCTGCATTTATTCCAGGTACTTATGCTGGTTTTATAGGTGTTGATGGAGATACTTGCCATGATGAGACCGTAGCAACTACAATGTTTGGTGTTAAAAATGTGTCTTTGTTTCCATCTGGATCGAAAGCTGCACTTGAAGGAAGTTATAAAGAACTTCCTTATAGACAAACAAGTTTTGAAATTCAAAATGGAGGTTTTATGGGTTGGTATGTAGGTTCAAGTACTTACGACATTATTTCTATTGATGAAAATTACATGAGAGTTAGAATTGAAGAAGATCCAGCTACGGGTGTTGGTGCTGCATGGTACCAATTATTTACATCAACAAAACCTGTACAAGGAGCATCTGAATTTACAAATTTAGTATGGTCAGACGATTTTGAAACAGCTGGAGCTCCAGACGATACAAAATGGACATATGATCTTGGCGCAGGTGGCTGGGGAAATGGTGAAGCACAAACTTATACGGATAGTGCTGATAACGTAATTGTAGCAAACGGTGTTCTTAAAATTACTGCAAAAAAAGAAACTGATGGCAGTTATACTTCAGCAAGATTAAAAACTCAAGGCTTATATGATTTTACCTATGGTAGAGTTGACATAAGTGCAAAACTACCATCAGCAGCCGGAACATGGCCAGCTTTATGGATGTTGGGGGCTAATTTTGATGCTGTTGGTTGGCCAAAATGTGGAGAAATTGATATTATGGAACAGACTGGAGGAGATAAAGATAATACTTTAGGAACCTTCCATTGGTGGGATACTGCAAGCTCAAGTAATGCAATGTACGGAGAAACAGCAGCAGTTGCTAATGCATCTACTGAGTTTCATGTATATTCTCTTGAATGGACTCAAGAATCAATACAAGTATTTGTTGACAATGTGAAAGTTGTAGAGATGGCTAATAATGCAGATTTACCATTTTATGATAAAGATTTCTTTATGATTTTAAACGTTGCGATGGGAGGTTCTCTAGGTGGAACTATTGATCCTGCATTTACAGAAGATGCAATGGAGATTGAATACATAGAAGTTTATCAATAATTATTTGAATTAAATTAAAAGGTTAGTAATTTAGGTTACTAACCTTTTATTTTTCTT
>NZ_JBFFOE010000066.1:0-14119 GCF_041562875.1 Lutibacter sp.
AATTTTAACCCATTTACTAATTTAACCGTAAAAAAGGTTAAAACAATTGTTCAACAATTAAAAAATGGTATCGATTTGAAATCGATAGCAAGTAATCCAACAAGTAAAATTCAATATATTCCTTCTGAAGATAAAACCATCATTTTTAGAAATTATAAAACAGGAATTGCATTAAGTAAACTAAAACAAAAGAATCCAACTGAAGTACTAAACATCATCACTAAATCTGAACTTTCTGGACGCGGTGGTGCATTTTTTCCAACAGCAAAAAAATGGCTTGCTTGTAAAGAAAGTGAAAGTGTTAAAAAGTATATTATTTGCAATGCTGATGAAGGTGAACCTGGTACCTTTAAAGATAAATCTGTAATTGAGAATATGCCAGGCCTTTTAATTGAAGGCATGATAATAGCAGCATATATTACTGGAGCTAAAGAAGGCTTTATTTATTTACGTGCTGAATATAAATTCCTTCAAAAAAAATTAGAAAACACCCTTGAATATTTTTACCAAAATGCATTTTTAGGTAAGAATATTTGTGGAATAAAAAATTTCGACTTCAATATAAAAATTCAGTTAGGAGCTGGCTCTTATGTATGTGGTGAAGAAAAAGCACTCATTGAATCTTTAGAAGGCAAACGTGGAGAACCAAGAGTTCAAAAATATTTTCCAACCGAATTTGGTTATTTAGGACATTCAACAGTTGTAAATAACGTTGAAACTTTTGCAAAAGCTGCTAGAATAGTTGAATTAGGGGCCAATTTTATTTCAACAGTTGGAACTGATATTAGTAAGGGAACAAAATTACTCAGTATCTCAGGTGATGTCGCAAAACCAGGAATTTATGAAATTGAATGGGGAATGTCAGTACGGCAATTATTAAAATTATGTGAAGCTCTTTCTCCTTATTATATTCAAATTAGTGGCCCATCAGGTGAATGCATTAATAGTTCTGAATTTGACAGGCAAATTTGTGAAGAAGATCTTGTTTGTGGCGGTTCAATTATGGTTTTTAATAGATCTCGTAGCGTTCTTCAAATTCAAGAAAATTTTCTAAAATTTTTCAAAATGGAATCTTGCGGTGTTTGTACTCCTTGTAGGGCTGGAAATCAAATTTTACTCGAAAAAGTTAAAAAATTTAATCGTGGTTTATGCACTCAAAAAGATATTGATGAAATTAAACAATGGGGAAAAATTATTAAACTTTCTAGCCGTTGTGGATTAGGTAAATCTGCTCCAAATTCATTACTTATGTCTATCGATAAATTTGAAGACTATTTTAAACAAAAAATTTCTCCAGCACGTGAAAATCATACTATTGAATTTGATATGGAAAGAGCTATACAAGAGTATGACAGTATTATAAAAGAAACACAATTGTAGATTTAAAACAAGTCAAAAATGCAAAATATATCATTTATTATAGACGGAAGAATTTGTACAACTGAAAAAGGAACAAACTTAATTGAGGCTGCCAAACAAAACGGAATCTATATTCCAACATTATGCCATTTTAAAAATTCACATGAGTTAGGAAGCTGTAGAGTTTGTACCATAAAATTAAATGGACGAGCTATTGCAGGTTGTACCATTAAAATTGATGAAGGAATGGAAATTGAGGTGAATACACCTGAATTATTAGATACTAGAAAAGCCATTCTAGAAATGATGTTTGTTGAAGGAAATCATTTTTGCCCTTCTTGTGAAAAAAGTGGCGATTGCCAAATGCAAAATTTAGCATACGAGACAGGAATAAGATATACCCGTTTCCCGCATTTATTTATTGAACGAAATATTGATGCTGGAGCTGAACGCATTATTGTAAACCAAAATAGATGCATTAAATGTAAACGCTGTTTTGAAGAAATTAGAACAAATGATGGTTATAAAGTTTTTAGCTTCTTAAATAAAGGAAGTAAAACTGTAGTTTCTGTTGATTATGAACAAGAAGCTAAACTATCTGAATTTGAAGCAGAATACGCCATGAATATTTGTCCAACTGGCGCTATTTTAGTTAAAGGCAAATCAATTAGTAAGCCTTTTGGAAATAGACTATTTGATCAGGGAATTGAAGGAAAAAAAATACCTTTTAATAAAACCAATATAAATAAAACAAACAGTCTAAAAAAACGAGTTGCAACAACATCGTTAGCTGGTTGTTTCGGGTGTCATATGTCAATGCTTGATATTGACTTGGGACTATTAGATATAATTGAAGTAGTTGAATTTAATAAATCTCCACTTACTGATATTAAAAAGTTTACTCAACGTTGTGATATTGGTATTATTGAAGGAGGATGCAGTAATACTCATGATTTTGAAGTATTAAGAACATTTCGTGAAAATTGTGACATTTTAGTCTCTGTTGGTGAATGTGCCATTTGGGGAGGCTTACCTGCACTTAGAAACACTATACCTTTGGAAGAATGCTTAAAAGAAGCTTATTTAAATTCTTTAACAAGTGAAGATAACGAGACTATAATTCCTAATCATGAAGATATTCCAAAAATTTTAAATAAAGTTTATTCAAATCATGAAATTGTAAAAATTGATTATCATATTCCTGGATGCCCTCCTAACTCCAATCATATTTGGAGTGTAATTAAAAATATCTTATTTGAAGAAGAATATGAAATAGCGTATCCAGAATTTAAATATGACTAACGTTTAAAACTCAATAAAATGAATCCAAGAAAAATTACAATAGATCCAATTACACGAGTTGAAGGACATGGAAAAGTCACCATCAAATTAGATGAAAATGGTAAAGTTAGTGATGCCTTTTTACACATAGTAGAGTTTAGAGGTTTTGAAAAATTTATTCAAGGACATCCCTATTGGGAAGCTCCCGTTTTAGTACAGCGCTTATGCGGGATTTGCCCAGTAAGCCATCACTTAGCAGCTGCAAAAGCAATTGACCAACTTGTTGGTATAGATCCCGAAGAATTATCTCCAACAGCTACAAAAATACGCAAGTTGTTACATTTTGGACAAGTTTTCCAATCTCATGCACTACACTTTTTCTATTTAGCTTCGCCTGATCTTTTGTTTGGAATTGATGCTCCAGCCGAAAAAAGAAATATTGTTGCGGTTGCTACAGAAAACAGAGAACTTGCAAAAAAAGGAATTTTAATGCGAAAATTTGGTCAGGAAATAATCAAAGCTTTGGCAGGTAAAAAAATACATGGAATTTTAGCTGTTCCTGGAGGAGTTCATAAATCTATTTCATCTGAAGAACGAGACTATTTTTTAAATGGAAATGAAATTCCAAATATCGACACTATGATTTCTTGGGCTAAAGAAGTTATTGATTTTATGAAATCATATCATATTAATAATAGTGAATGGGTTGATAATTTTGCAGCATATCCATCAAATCATTTAGCTCTAATTGACAAAAAAACGGGTGCATTAGAATTATATGACGGCAGACTTCGTTCTATAGATTTTGAAGGAAATGAGTTATTAAACATTGAAGATATTGAATATCGCGATCATTTTAAAGAAGGAGTTGAACCTTGGTCCTATTTAAAATTTCCATACATGACAAAATATGGAAGAGAAAAAGGTTGGAACAGAGTTGGACCATTAGCACGTTTAAACACGTGTACACATATTAATACACCTTTAGCTGAAATTGAACGACAAATTTTTAAAGCTTATACAAAAAATAAGCCTAATAATATGACAATGCATACGCATTGGGCACGCCTCATTGAACTCCTCCATTGCGCTGAAAGCATAAAAGGATTACTATTAGATGAAGATATTATGGGTACAGATTTAGTTAGAAAAGGAGTTCCTCGCAGAAAAGGGATAGGTGTTATTGAAGCTCCAAGAGGAACATTAATCCATGAATACCATATTGATGAAAAAGGTTTAATTACAAAATGTAATTTAATTGTTTCCACAACACATAATAATGAAGCAATGAATAAAGGAGTTAGAACAGTTGCAGAAAGTGTTTTAAATGAAAAACCTGAAATAACTGAACCTATGTTAAATCAAATAGAAATTGCGATTAGAGCTTATGATCCTTGTTTAAGTTGTGCCACACACGCTCTAGGAAAAATGCCATTAATTGTTCAATTAGAAGATCACAACGGAAACATTATTGATGAAAAAATTAGATAATACAATCATAATTGGAATAGGAAATAACACTCGCCAAGACGATGGTCTTGGTTGGTGTTTTTTAGATTCGCTTCAAAAAGAAGGTTTTAACGAAGAAAATCTAATATATAAATATCAACTCATGGTTGAAGATTCTGATTTAATTGGTCAATATAAAACTGTGTTTTTTGTTGATGCAAATAAAACAAATTTAAATCAAGGTTTCACTATAGAAAGGCTTTACCCTTCTGAAAAAGTTGCATTTTCAACACATGAAGTTCCTCCTGATCAAATATTAAATTTGTGCGAAACAATTTACAACAGAAAACCAAATGCTTATGTTATTAAAATTCAAGGTTATATTTGGGACTTTGAAATAGGCTTGTCTAAACAAGCCAAAATAAATTTAAATAATGCCATAAATTTATTTATTGATGATTTTCTAAGTTACAAATCCTAAACCTTGTTTTATTTGATTAAATTTACAACTCCTTAAAACTTAATTCTTAGTTGAACAAGGAGTTGAAGTCATTTATATAATTCAAATGCAAAAAGAATTCACACCCAAATTATTTTCTTTGCTAAAGCAAGGAATTTCTAAAGAAACATTTTTTAAAGACCTTATTTCAGGTATAATTGTTGGAATTGTAGCACTTCCATTAGCCATTGCTTTTGCTATTGCTTCGGGTGTTTCACCTGAAAAAGGTATTATTACGGCAATCATTGCAGGAATTATTATTTCAGCTTTTGGAGGTAGTAGAGTTCAAATTGGAGGACCAACAGGTGCATTTATTGTAATTGTATATGGTATTGTTCAACAATACGGTATGGATGGTTTAACCATAGCAACATTTATGGCTGGATTTATAATTATAGGTTTGGGACTTGCTCGCCTTGGAAATTTATTGAAATTTATTCCTTATTCTCTTATTGTTGGTTTTACTAGTGGTATTGCTTTAATTATTTTTTCTTCTCAAATTAATGATTTTTTAGGTCTTCACATTGCGAACCTTCCTGCTGATTTTATTGATAAATGGATTGTTTATTTTAATAATTTTCATAACATTAATTGGTATGCAATTACAATTGCTGCTACAACTGTAATTGTAACTATCTATTTTCAAAAATTAATAAAAAAAATTCCAGGATCTATTGTTGCAATTTTATTAGCAACTATTGTTGTTCAAATTTTTAATATTCCTGTAGATACTATTGAAAGCAATTTTGGAGAAATTCCAAATAACTTTAACTTACCTTCAATTCCACATTTTGATTATGAAACCGTAAAATCATTAATTCAACCCGCTTTTGCAATTGCATTATTAGGAAGTATAGAATCATTGCTTTCAGCAGTTGTATCAGATTCTATGATTGGAGGAAAACATCGTTCAAATATGGAATTAATTGCACAGGGTTTTGCAAATATTGCATCTTCTTTATTTGGAGGAATTCCTGCAACAGGTGCTATTGCAAGAACAGCTACAAATGTTAAAAATGGAGGAAGAACTCCAATAGCCGGAATTATCCATGCATTCATATTACTTGCAATAATGCTACTTTTTGCTCCTTACGCAAAACTAATACCTCTCTCATGTTTGGCTGGTATTTTAATTGTTGTTGCCTACCATATGAGTGAATGGAGACAATTTAAATCTATTTTAAAAGGAAGTAGAATGGATATTATTATTCTGCTAACCACATTCTTTTTAACAGTAATCTTTGACTTAGTTATTGCTATAGAAATTGGTATTGTACTTTCTAGTTTTATGTTTATGAAAAGGATGAGTGAATCTGTTCACATAAAAAACATCACTTCTGAATTGAGAGATCGTGAAAATTTATTTGATGAAGAACTGCAAAACTTACCAAGTGAAGTTATTTTATATGAAATAAATGGACCTTTATTTTTTGGTGCAGCAAGGCAATTTCAAGAAACAATTACTATTGATAACCAAAATAAAAAAGTGATTATTATAAGAATGAGATATGTACCAATGATTGACGCTACAGGTTTTCAAAGTTTAAAAGAAATAGTTAAAACTTTTAAAGAAAGAGGTATCCTTGTTATTTTATCTGGTATTGGTGTAGATTTAAGAAAAAATTTTAGAAATAATGGTATGTATGAAATTATTGATAGAAAATATATTGTTTCTGATATTACTAAAGCGATATCAAAAGCTGAAAAATATTTAGAAGAACAATCATAAATTAATTATTATCTTCAACATTTAATTTTGGAAGCCATTTATTATGAAAAAAATAATATTCAATATATTTCTATTACTCATTTCAGCACCACTTTTTTCTCAAAATAAAATTTTCACACACCAGGATTCACTTAGAGGATCAATTACCAAAGAACGTATTTGGTGGGATTTAAAACATTATGATTTAAACATTAAAGTAGTTCCTGAAACAACATCAATTTCAGGAAAAAATAGCATTACCTATAAAGTTCTTGATACGTATCAAATAATGCAAATTGATTTACAAGAACCCATGAAAATAACCAAAATAATTCAAAATGATTCCGAACTTAACTTTACAAAAGATGGATATTCATATTTTATTCAATTAAAAGATAAACAGCTAAAAGGTGATACAAATGAACTAACCGTTTTTTTTGAAGGAAAACCCGTAATTGCTAAAAGACCACCTTGGGATGGAGGCTTAACTTGGGAAAAAGACACAAATGGCTTAGACTTTATAGCAACTTCATGCCAAGGTGATGGTGCTAGTTTGTGGTGGCCGTGTAAAGATCATATGTATGATGAGCCTGAAAGTATGGCTATTAATATTACCACTCCAAACCATCTTATGGATGTTTCTAATGGAAGATTAAAAAATATAACTGAGAATATTGATAACACAAAAACATTTCATTGGTATGTTAAAAACCCAATCAATAATTATGGTGTAAATATGAATATTGGAGATTACGCCCATTTTTCAGAAAAATATGAAGGAGAGAAAGGTATATTAGATTGTGATTATTATGTATTAAAAGACAATCTTGAAAAAGCTAAGGAACAGTTTAAAGATGTAAAAAAAATGTTACAAGCATTTGAGCACTGGTTTGGACCTTATCCTTTTTATGAAGATAGCTATAAATTAGTTGAAGTTCCCTATTTAGGTATGGAACACCAAAGTTCTGTAACCTACGGAAATCAATATCAAAATGGTTATTTAGGAAGGGATTTAAGTAATACTGGTTGGGGATTAAAATTCGATTTTATCATTATTCATGAATCTGGTCACGAGTGGTTTGCAAATAATATTACCTATAAAGATATAGCTGATATGTGGATTCATGAAAGTTTTACAGCATATTCTGAAACGCTATTTTTAGATTATCATTATGGAACAGAAGCAGGTAATGAATACTTGATTGGAACAAGGCAAAACATTCAAAATGACAGACCTATAATTGGAAAATACAACGTAAATTATTCTGGATCTGGAGATATGTATTATAAAGGTTCAAATATGCTGCATACCTTAAGACAATTATTAGAAGATGACGGTAAATTTAGAGAAATTCTTAGAGGTTTAAACAACGAATTTTATCATCAAACTGTTACTACTGAACAAATTGAAAATTATCTAAGTGAACACAGTAATATTGATTTAACTGCTTTTTTCAATCAATACTTACGAGATATTAGGATTCCTAAGTTAGTTTACAAAATTTCTAAAAATAAATTAAAATTCAAATGGGTTAACATTGTTGAAGATTTTGACATGCCTGTAAAAGTGTATTTTAATTCTAAAGCAACATGGTTATTTCCAACTAAAGACTGGAAAGAATTATTATTAGATGCTCCAATAGTAAACTTTGAAATTGATAAAAATTTTTATATTGAATCTAAAAATTAAATTAATGAACTAAACTTACAATTTCATCAGCAATTGCCATACACGATGTTGCAGCTGGTGAAGGTGCATTTAATACATGAATGTTATTATTGTGCTTCATAATTTTAAAATCATCAACCATGTTTCCATGAAAATCAATTGCCTGTGCTCTAACTCCCGCTCTTGCAGCTTGTACATCATACACAGTAATAGTTGGCAGCATTTTTTGCAAAGCTTTTACAAATAATCGTTTTGAAAAGGCTCTTTTATATTCATCAATCCCTTTACGCCAGTTTTTTCCAAATAATTTCCAAGTTCCAACAAAGGTTAAGGCTTCAAAAGTATCTCTTATACTAAAACTTGTACGCTTATAGCCTTCTCTTTTGAAGGTGAAAACGGCATTTGGCCCACATTCAATACTTCCATCCACCATTCTTGTAAAATGAACTCCTAAAAACGGAAATTTTGGATCAGGAACTGGATATACTAAGTTTTTAATTTTGTGTGCAGCTTCAGGTTTTAATTCAAAATAATCTCCTCTAAAACCTACAATATTCATGTCTAATTTTAAATCATCTTTTTCAGCAATTCTATCAGAAAATAAGCCAGCACAAAATATTATTTTTTCAGCAATTAGTTTTCCTAAATTAGTTTGAAGCGTTGTATAATTATTAGTTGAAATCACCTTTTTAACTTTACAAGAAGTAATTAATTTACTTGCTGAATTAATTGCGGAAATTTGTTGAATAAACATTTTTGAAACTGCAACATAATCTATAATTCCTGCTGTTGGAACCCAAATGGCTTTAATTCCTTCAATAAATGGTTCTTTTTCTTTTATTTCTTCCGAAGTTAAAAAACAAATATCTTCTGTCCCATTTTGAATTCCTCTCTTATAAATTTCATCTAAAATTGAAATTTCTTCTTTTGTAGTTGCAACAATTACTTTTCCACAAACATCATGATTAATATTAAATTTCTTTGCGAAATTCACCAATTGATTTCTTCCATTATTACAATTTATAGCTTTATAAGAACCCGGTTTGTAATAGATTCCAGAATGCATTACTCCTGAATTTCTACCTGTCTGATGCAAACCAACTTCAGCCTCTTTTTCTAAAATTGCTATTGATTTATCAGGGAATTTTAATTGTAATTTATAAGCTGTTGCTGTTCCAACAATACCTGCTCCAACAACAATAAAATCAAACTTTTTATCTAACATATTTTGAGCCTTTCATGAAGCTTAAAGTAATAAATCCTGCAATAAAAAATACAGATAAAATTAAAATAAATAACCGTAATGAATTGGTATATGAAGTTACAATTCCTGCTATTATCATTCCTAAAACAATGGCTATTTTTTCAGTTACATCATAAAAACTAAAATACGTTGCGTGATCTTGAGTTTCATCTGGAATTAATTTAGAATATGTTGAGCGTGAAAGTGATTGAATAGCTCCTAAAACCAACCCAATAAAACCACCCAATGCATAAAATTTTAAATACACATTTGGATCTTCTCTATGAAGTGTATAAGCTCCAAAACAAGCAACACTCCAAATTAATATGGTTATTTTCAATGCCTTTATATTTCCTATTTTTTCTGATAATCTTGAAAATGCAAATGCACCCACTACTCCAACTAACTGGATTAATAAAATGGTAATAATTAAATTACTGGTTTCTAAGCCTAAATCTTTTGTTCCAAAAATAGAAGCTAATAAAATAACTGTCTGAACACCAACACTATATAAGAAAAATGAAATTAATAATATTTTTAACTGACTTTGGGTTTTAATTTCATTAAACACTACTTTTAGTTCTCTAAAACCTTTAAATATATAATCTTTTTCAGGTTTTCTTTTAAAAGGGTTATTAGGTAACCGACTAAAAGTAACTTGTGAAAAACCAAACCACCAAATACCAACAGTAAGAAATGAAACTCGTGCAGGAAATGTTGCATCTGTAATTCCATACATTTCAGGTTTCATAACCATGGATAAATTAAATGCTAATAATAAAACAGAACCTAAATAACCTAACATAAATCCTTTAGCACTCACACGGTCATGGTCTTCTGGTTCAGCAACTTCTGGTAGATAGGCATTATAAAAAACGAGACTACCCCAAAAACCAATACTGGCCAAAATAGTAAAAACAATACCAATCCAAATATTTTCTTTTCCTGTAAAAAAGTAAAGAGCCATTACTGAAAAAGAACCTAAAAAACAGAAAAATTGCATAAAACGTTTTTTATTTCCTGTATAATCTGCAATTGCCGATAAAATTGGTGATAAAAACGCAACTACTAAAAATGAAAATCCTAAAGCATAAGAATATACTGTAGTATTATGCCAATCTGTTCCTAAAAATTTAATGATGCCTCCATCTGAACTTGTAACCGATTCATAATAAATAGGAAAAACTGCTGTCCCAATCACTAAAGAATATACTGAGTTTGCCCAGTCGTAAAACGCCCAACCATTTATTAACTTTTTATCTCCTTTTTTTAACATATTTATTTAAATAAAAAACCGTTCTCAAATTTGAAAACGGTTTACAATATAGTATAAATTTTTTATTGAAAGAAATAGACAATTACCTAAGTATTATTTAACATTGTACTTTTTTGCTTGTGCAATAGCTGTTGGTAAATATGCCTTTAAATTCTGAATTCGTGTTTGGTTAGATGGATGCGTACTTAAAAATTCAGGTGGCGCTCCTCCACTTGCTCTTTCACTCATTCTAATCCAAACATTTATAGCTTCTTCAGGTTTATATCCCGCCATAATCATAAAAACCATTCCTAATTTATCAGCCTCCGTCTCATGGGTTCTACTGTATGCTAACATTCCAACTGTTGAGCCAACACCATAAATAGTATTCCATAATGCTTGTGTTTTTGGATCTTTATTATTTGTACCTATCGCAACAGCAATACCACCTAATTGTTGTCCATAAGAACTTGTCATTCGTTCTTGCCCATGTTTTGCAAATGCATGTGCTATCTCATGAGCCATAACAGCTGCTATACCATCAACATTATCACAAATTGGAATGATTCCTGTATAAACCACCACTTTTCCACCAGGAAGACACCAAGCATTTACTGCTGGGTCTTCAATTAAATTAAACTCCCAACGATAGCTATCTGCTTCACTTACCATGCCATTTGCGCGCATAAATTTATCAACAGCTTTTGAAATATTCATTCCTACAGTTTGAACTTCATTCTTCATTTTAGAATTTGTAGAAACTTTGTTTTCCTTTAAAAAGCCTTCATATTGAGCAAAACTAGCTGGTAAAATTTCAGCATCACTTACAATATTAATTCGTTGACGCCCAGTAATAGGCACAGTGCTACAACTTATTATAAATAAAAATACAATGGCTAAGGATACTACTTTTTTCATTTTTTTGATTTTTTAAATTGTTGTACTTGTTATAAAGTTACAAATTCTATCTTTATGCACAAATATAAATTAATATATGACTAATTTAAACATTAAAGAATCTAAACTAAAAAATAATATTCCAAAAATACCTTCTTCACTAATTTATACAGGAAAAGTATTACAATTTATAGCCCCACCTCTAGCAACAAAATTCGCTATTAAATTATTTAGAACTCCAATCAGATTTAAAACTCCTGAACGTGAAAAAATGATGGCTAATAGTGCTCAAAAGGAATTATTATTTATTCCTGAATTAAATAAAGAGGTAATGATTTATACCTATGGCTATTCAACAAGAAAAGTTTTGTTAGTGCATGGCTGGTCAGGTAGAGGAACTCAATTGTATAAAATTGCAGATAAATTATTAGAAAATGGATTTATGACTATTAGTTTTGATGGACCTGCTCATGGAAAATCTACGGGCAAAACAACTATGATGAACGAATTTGTAATTGCATCAAAAGCAATTGAAGAAAAATACGGTCCTTTTGAAATCGCTGTTGGCCATTCTTTAGGTGGTATAGCTGTAATAAACAGTATTAAACAAGGTTTACTCTTAAAAAAAGCGATTATTATTGGCTCTGGAGACATCATTACAGATATTATTATAGATTTTGTAAATAAATTAGAATTAAAACCTAAAATAGTTCTTAAAATTAAACAAGAATTTTATAAAAAATTTGGAGAAGATATCGATAATTATTCAGTAAATACTGTAGCTAAAGAAGTTTTAATTCCAACACTAGTAATTCATGATACTGAAGATAACGATGTACTTGTAAGTTGCGCTCATAATATTCGTCAAAACCTAAAACAAGGTGAACTATTAATTACAAATGGCTTAGGTCACAGGCGTATTTTAAAAGATGACCTCGTTATAAATAGAATTATTGAATTTATAAATAGAAATTAGTACTATGAAAAAAATAACTTTAATTTTACTTTTAATAACAACTATACAAAGTTATTCTCAAGAAAAAATAAAAAATAAAATGAGTAAAAAAGTTACTAAAACAGAAGAAGAATGGAAGAAAGAGCTAACACCTCAACAGTATTTTGTGCTTCGACAAAAAGGAACAGATGCTCCAAGTGAAGGTGGTTTAACAGCTCACTTTGAAAAAGGAACTTACCATTGCGCAGCTTGTGATGCTCAATTATTTGAATCAAATAGTAAATTTGAATCACATTGTGGTTGGCCTTCGTTTGATGATTCCATAAAAGGAACTGTAAATTATGTTGTAGATAAAACTCACGGAATGATTAGAACTGAGATAATTTGTGCTTCATGTGAAAGTCATTTAGGTCATATTTTTGATGATGGACCAAAAGAAACAACAGGTCAGCGTTATTGCGTAAACACTACTTCAATTAAATTTGTAAAAAACGAAAATAAAAAATAGTATTTTTAGACATTCAAAAGCCATAAAATATGTCAAAAATAAACCCAAATGCTTCTTTACTAATTGATGAATATATAGCTAGTAAAGATTCGTTTTTAAATGATATTTGTGAAATTGTTCTCAAAAAAGTTATAACAAAAAAAATGAATTTGAGATTCTAGAATTACTTCAAAATGCATTAAGCACTCATAAATTAGCAAAAAGTAATTATGATAAAATGGCGTATACGTATCATAAAGAATATGCCTTATACATTTCTGATGCTAAAAGAGACGATACTTAACTGAGCCGCTTAGAAAATTATTCATAATTTGGAAAATAATATAAAAATGCACGAACAATATAAATGCTAAACAAAAAAACACCTAAAACTTAAAACTATTAAGTTATAGATGCTTTCATAAATAAACAACCAACTATTTTTTTAATTTAACCGAACAAAAACTGATTCTGGTATTGCAATTTTTGAACTGTACATTTGCCATAGTTTAAAACCTCCTGCAACATTAACTACATTTTTAATATTATTTTGGTTTAAAATTAATTCAGCTAAATAACCGCGTAAACCTCTCTGACAAAAAATAATCACTGGTTTTTCTTGATTTTTAATAAAATCTATATGATTTCTAATTTCATTTAAAGGAAAATTCATTGCATTTGGAATGGTTCCTTTTTCATACTCAGCAACCGTTCTAGAATCAATTAATAAATAATCTGAAAGTTTATTATTCATAAATTTTTCTTCTAATTCTTCAACAGAAATTTGAACACTTTTACCATTTATAATATTCTCTGAAACAAAACTAGAAACAACAATAGGATCTTTTGCAGGTGAAAAAGGTGGTGCATAGGCCAAATCTAATTGAGATAAATCTGTAATCTTCAATTTAGCATAAATTGCTGTACTTAATACATCTACCCTTTTATCTACACCTACTTCACCAAATAATTCTGCTCCTAAAATTTCTTCTGTTTCAGGATTATAATATATCTCAGATATTAAATCTTTTTGATTCGGATAATAACTTGGTGTGGAGCCAGCTATAGTTAAAACCGTTTTAAACGGAATGTTGTTTGCTATTAAATATTTTGGATTTAAACCTGTTCTTGCCAATGTATAATCAAACACTTTTACAATAGCTGTTTTGTAAGCACCTTTAAATACAATATTTTTACCTACTGCATTTGCTCCTGCTGCTCTACCTCCTTTATTTGAGTGTGTTCCTAAAGGAAAATAGTCAAATTCATTAGTTTGTAAATTTTTAATAGAAACATTATCACCCGCTGCAAACACAT
>NZ_JBFFOE010000067.1:0-14090 GCF_041562875.1 Lutibacter sp.
ATACTTTTACAAAAGCATGCTGATACTTTTACGAAAGTATGCTGATACTTTTTAGTTTGTTGTAATAGTTTAATAATGAATTGATTACAAATAAGTTATTTGCGTGATATGAAGCAATAAATAGTAAAAAACAGTTGAATTTAGTTTTACGTAGGATACATGAGATTTTCAATTTTTTTTATGATCTCAGAAGTATCAGTTTCAAAATTAAACCAGTGAATTGAAGTATCTTTTTTATTCCAAGTTACTTGTCGTTTTGCAAATCTTCGCGTATTCTTTTTAATTTCTTCAATGGCGAATTCTAAGGTGCAATTTCCTTCAAAATAATGAAACAATTCTCTGTAGCCAACTGTTTGTAAGGCGTTTAAATTTTTATGTTCGTATAATTTTTTGGCTTCTTCCAACAAACCTTCTTTTATCATGATATCAACACGATAGTTAATGCGCTGGTACATGAGTTCTCTATCAGCAGTTAAACCAATTTTAATAGGGGTGAAGTTTCTTAATGCTTTTGGTTTATTTTTATATTCTGAATATGTTTTTCCAGTACCAATGCAAATTTCTAAGGCTCTAATTAAGCGATGCGGATTTTCAATTTCTATTGAATTGTAAGACTCTAAATCTAATTCCTTTAGTTTATTTTGAAGATTTTCTAATTCTCCATTTTCTATTTGTTGATTTAATTGTGTTCTAATTTCAGGATCTACTTCAGGAAAATAATCCAATCCATCTAGCACGGCATTGGTGTATAAACCACTTCCGCCAACCATAATTGCGGTGTTACTTTTAGCAAATAATTCTTCTAATTTTTGGAGAGCATCTCTTTCAAAGTGCCCAACACTATAATCTTCAAAAATGCTTCTGTTTTGAATAAAGTGATGCTTTGCAGCAGCTAATTCTTCTTTAGAAGGTACGGCAGTACCAATTTTCATTTCTTTGTAAAATTGACGAGAGTCACAAGAAATAATTTCGGTGTTAAAATGCTGTGCTAATTTTATACTTAAAGCTGTTTTTCCAATGGCTGTAGCACCAATTACTGTAATTAAATACTTATTCATGATTTAATTTTTCACCACATTTATGACAAAATGCGGCATTGTCCATATGTTTATCAAATGAACAATTGGAGCAAGATTGTGTATTGCTGTGAATTTTAGTGTCTTGTTTTGTCATTTCAGAAGTTACTATTCCAGTAGGTACTGCAATAATTCCATACCCTAAAATCATAACCAAACTAGCAATAAATTGGCCAAAAGGTGTATGAGGAGCCAAATCTCCATAGCCCACAGTAGTTAGTGTAACAATTGCCCAATACATACTGTGAGGAATACTTGTAAAACCATTTTGTGGTCCTTCTATTAGATACATGACGGTTCCTAAAATAATGGTGATCACCAATACACTAAATAAAAATACGGAGATTTTAATCCTACTTGCTTTTAAGGCTGAGATTAAATTTACAGAAGCACCTAAATACCGTGTTAATTTTAAAATTCTAAATACTCTAAGCAATCGTAATGCACGCAATGCAATTAATGCTTGTGTTCCTATAAAAAATAGGGATAAATACATTGGAATCGTTGCCAAAAAATCTATAATTCCATAAAAACTGAAGACATAGTTTGATGGTTTTTTTATGCTTATAATACGAGCAATATATTCTAGGGAAAACAAAATAGTAATAATCCATTCAGAAATGTTTAGTAAGTTGTGGTATTTGTTATCGAAACCTTCAACACTTTCCAACATTACTAATATAATACTTACTATAATTACAAGTATTAAAATAATGTCAAACCATTTTCCTGCAGGAGTGTCGGCTTCATAAATAATATCATGAAGTTTAGATTTCCAATGTGTTTTTTTTACCTGTTGTTTCAAAATAAGTTTGTACTAAAACGAATTACTAAAATAAATCTTTTATTTTAATTAGAAGCCTACTATTTTTTAGAGAGCAATACTTAATTTTTTTTAAGTACAATTGGTGTTTTTTGAGAACTGATAATTTGTTTAAATAATTCTTTTAATAGTTGATATTCAGAATTATAGAAAACAGGTTTGTTTATTTTTATAGAACTGTTTAGTGTAATTTTAGTGTTGGAGTTTTTGTTTAACGACAAACTAAAATTTCCACCATTTTCAGGTAATGCTATCGATTTTTCATCAGGAAAAGATTCTATGGAATAACTTTCAGGTATTTCTAAAGAGAAATTAAGAATATACTTTCTTGTGTAACCAAAATCTACTGGATATAAGCGGTTTTCTTGTATAAAAGGATTTTCTTTAAACTGTTCAGCAAAGAATGGGTTGAAATAATTACCTGATGTATTCGTTGAATTGTCTATTGAAATTTCAAAGGTTTCAATTAGCGGCTGGTTAATGTCTAATTTATTTTCAATTTTATAGTCAATTACGTCCAAATTATTAAAATTATTTTCAAATTCAGAAATAATGGCTTCATCACTTTTATTTTGAATTGTTGTTCTTCTTAAAAGTGCTTCATATCCAAAATTTACTTTCCTAAGTTTTCCATGAAAAGTTCCATCTTCATGAAGTTTTAAACTCACTGAAATTTGATTTTTAGAATTATTTTCAGGAATAATGTCTATCCAATAACTGCTATTTTCGAAATCCATAACCCTTCCATAGCCATTTAAACATTTGTAGGGCAATAAACCAAAAGGCGTAAGTTTATTTGTAGCGTCTAATAAATAGGATTTATTATTAATAGTTACTCTTGCAAGCATATAGTTAAAATCGGATCTTACAGGGTGAAGTTTGGTAGGAAACCCATTTTCACGTGTTGAAATAAGTACGAGCTCAGCTTTTAAACCAGCAGATTTAAGTGCGTTAATTAATGAAATATTAATTTCACCAACATTACCTGTTTTATTTTCTAATGCATTTTTAATATTAATTTCAGAGAACACTCCATATTTCTCATTCCAAGTAAAATAGCTTTGTATAAAGCTAAAAATTGCAGTAGCTTTTTCTAAATCTGTGGGTAATGAATTAATTTCAATAGGTACAATTTCGTGTAAAAGTTTAGTTTGTTTTAATTGACCACCAATATCTTTATCCGTTTTAAAATTTTTATCTACAGCTTCCCAAGTTGTGGTGTGATTTACTTTGGTTCCATTAATTCGTTGATATTCAGCTAACTCAAATTTTATTTTTGATATGAAATTATGTCGAGAGGTCATAAATTCTTTTTCTTCTTTGAAAGCAGGAATATTTTCCATGGCATACGTTATAACTTCACAACTGGCAGCTCTTTCAAAATGGGATATTATGAAACAATTATTTTTAATTACTGAAGAATTTGTTTTTAATTTTAAAATACCATTTAACTTTCTGTTAAACACATAATTTCCAGGGATAGAAGCGGTATATTGGCTAAATTTTACAGGAATATCTGTTTGAAATATCCAACTTGGTAAGCGAAATGTAAAAGGAGATTCTATAGTGTATTCAACTTCAACAATACTTCCTTCTTTTAAATTAGGCATTGTAAATTTAACTTCTCTCCAGTTATCATTTAGTCTTTCCTCATAAATATTCTCTTCATCTAAATACGTTTTTTCAAAATTATTATGAGTAACAGCTTTGATATCAATTACAGCATCTTTTTCAAGCGTATTATTGTATAACCTAATTTTAATGGTACCCTGGTTTTCAAATTCTTCGCTGTTGAAAAATTTTATTTTTTTATAGAATTTGGTACTTACAACACGTTGCTTTTCTCTTGCAATTTCATCTAATTTAGTCAAAAATTCGGTGGAGCCTATATCCAATAAAAAAATAGCATTGGCTGTTGTATCTAAATCATATTTTTTTAAATTTAGTTCGTCATAACTGATTTCCCCAAAAACATAGTCTGCACTATTTTGTGAAAATGAGACAATAGTAAACAGTAAAAATAATAATAAAGTAATTTTTTTCATAGCAATTTAATTTTTATTAAAACCGAACTAATTTTTCAACGGTATATTTTTGTAAGTATTTTTTTATAATTTCTCTGTTGTAAATGGAATTTTCCATAGGAGAAATTAAAGTTCTAAGTATTTCAATATTGCTTATTTGGTAACTTAAATCAGTATAGCAAAAACCTTTAAATTCATTATTTTCAATTAATATAACAGATTTTTCACCTAATGTTCTTCCTCTGTCAATAATCAATAGATTTTCATTGCTAAATTCAATTTCAACGGCTCTAGAATTTAGTTTAAAATTATATTGTGGCTTGTTTAAAATAACTTCTTGGGTATATTTAAGTTGAGAAATAAGTTGGTTGCCTGTTTCTTCATACGAAATTGAAACAACACTGTTTTGAAGAATCTTAGCCCTTTTTGTAGTTCTTAAAAATAACTGATTTACTGTTTTTTTAATGTTTTTTCCTACCCCAATGTATAGGATAGTACTTGTATTGTTGTGTATATAAAACAATCCGGTATTGGAAGGTAAGTCATCTAAAATTGAAAGTAATTTAGGCGCTAAAGTCTTCGTGTTTTCTATTTTTATAGCTTGTTTTACAATTTCTTTACCTGCATCTTTGTTTAGTAGTAATTTAAATAATTGAACTGTTGCAATGGCATCACCATCGGCTCTATGACGACTAGAAACGGGAATTCCCAAAGAACTACAGAGTCTTCCTAATTTGTAGGATTCTAAGTCAGGAATTAATTTTTTACTCAATTCAACAGTACATAATGTTTTTCGTTCAAATACATAGCCTAATCTTCTAAATTCAGTGGTTAAAATTCTGTTGTCAAAATGAGCATTGTGAGCAACTATAACACAACCCTCAGTGATTTCAACAATACGTTTTGCAACTTCATGAAACTTAGGAGCATTTCTAAGCATTCCATTATTAATACCTGTTAAATTAACAACAAAAGGTTGTATGTCTATTTCAGGATTTACCAAACTAATAAATTGATCTATTATTTGATGACCATCAAATTTATAGATGGCAATTTCAGTAATTCCTTCTTCATTGAATTTACCTCCTGTGGTTTCTATGTCTAAAATTGCGTACAAATTACAGATAGTTTCTTTCTCCAAAAATTAAACTTCCAACTCTAATCATGGTGCTTCCTTCTTCAATGGCAATTTTATAGTCGCCACTCATTCCCATAGATAGAATTGTTGGATTAAAATTGAATGCGTTAGTTTTTTGAAATATAGTATAATTATTTTTAAGTGTTTTAAATTCGGCTCTTATAATTGATTCCTCTTCTGTAAATGTTGCCATTCCCATGAAACCTTTGATATTTATATTTTTTAAAGCTTTAAATTCTTCAGAAGCTATTATAGCTTCTACATCAGATTTTGACAAGCCAAACTTTGTATCTTCTTTTGCTATTTTTAATTGAAATAAACAATCAATAACCCTATGGTGTTTTAGGGCTTGTTTGTTTATTTCAATTAAAGTTTTAAAGCTATCTACACCGTGAATTAAATGCACAAAATGTGCCATGTACTTCACTTTATTACTTTGTAAATGGCCAATCATATGCCATTCAATATCTTTAGGAAGCTCCTCATACTTAAGGGCCATTTCCTGAATTTTATTTTCCCCAAAAACCTTTTGACCGGCATTGTAGGCTTCTAAAATAGCAGAAGAAGGCTTCGTTTTTGAAACAGCTACTAATGTAACACTCTTAGGAATTGAGTTTAGAATTGAATGTATATTGTTTTTTATGCTCACTAAAATTAATTTATTTTATTGATGACTAAACCTGAACGTAATTTTGGCTCAAACCAAGTTACTTTAGGAGGCATAATATTTCCAGTGTCAGCAATGTTCATTAATTGATTCATGCTAACTGGGAACAATGCAAAAGCAACTGCCATTTCACCGTTGTCAACACGTTTACTTAATTCACCTAAACCTCTAATACCTCCAACAAACTCAATACGAGTATCTGTTCTTAAATCTTTTATATTTAAAATTGGTTCTAAAATATATTTTGATAAAACACTTACATCTAAACTTCCTATTGGATCGTTATCATTAAAAGTACCTTCTTTAGCTGTTAAACCAACCCATTTTCCATCCACAAACATAGAGAAATCATGTAATTTTGAGGGTTTTACAATAGCTTCACTAATTTCATTAATTATAAAATTTTCTCCAACTTTAGCTATAAATTCTTCCGCGCTTAATCCGTTTAAATCTTTTACAACACGGTTATAATCAATAATTTGAAGTTGATTGTCTGGAAAATGCACCGCCATAAAGAAATTATAATCTTCATTACCAGTATGATTTGGGTTTTTCTTACTGAATTCTTCACTCATTCCAGCTGCGGCTGCAGTTCTATGATGACCATCTGCAACATACGTAAAAGGAACTTTTTCTTTAAAAAGTTGTTCTATTTTTTTGTTAATGGATGCATCATTAATCACCCAAAAATGATGTCCAAAACCATCTTCAGCAGTAAAATCATATTCAGGAGCATTGTTTGTTGTAATGTTTGAAACAATTTCATCAATTTCAGGTACTGCTCTGTACGTAAAGAATACAGGTTCAATGTTCGCTTCAAGAATTCTAGATAGTACTTTACGATCTTCTTCTTTATCTGGACGTGTTAATTCATGTTTTTTTATGATTCCGTCTACATAATCTTGACAAGAAGCTGCACCAACAATTCCATATTGAGTTTTGTTGTTCATTGTTTGTGCGTAAATGTAATATTTAGCTTCGCTATCTTGTATTAAATAGCCTTTTTCTTGAAAAGCATCAAAGTTAGATCTTGCATGTAAATACACTTTTTCATCGTGAGAATCTGTAGTATTATCAAATTCAATTTCCGCACGTGTTATGCGTAATAAAGATGCTTTTTTGCCTTCAGCCATTTTTGCAGCTTCTTCAGAATTCATAACATCGTAAGGTAAACAAGCTACTTCTTCTACAATATTTGTTGGTGGACGAAGTCCTTTAAATGGTTTTATTATTGCCATATGATTTAAATTTATTATTCAATATTTTTGAATTTCAAAGTTACACTTTTTGGTTTTTTTAAAATCAAAAAAGACTGTTAATTTAACAGTCTTTTTTAAAATATATTTAAAACAAAACTATTTTAAAATCTCAACAATTTGTTGTGCTAATTCTGTTCCAATTCTATCTTGAGCTTCAGCAGTTGCAGCCCCAATGTGAGGAGTTAATGATAAAGCAGGATTCATTAATAATTGAATTTCTGGTGTTGGTTCTTTTTCAAAAACATCTAATGCAGCACCTGCAATTTTTCCATCTTCAATTGCTTTAACCAAAGCAACTTCATTAATAACACCGCCACGAGCAGCATTTACAATAAAAGCACCGTCTTTCATAATTTCAAATTCTTTAGTTGAGATTACATATTCTTTTTGTGCAGGAACATGTAATGTTATGAAATCAGCTTGTTTTAAAACTTCTTCTTTTGAAATAGTTTTCACATTGAAGAATAATGCTTGACCATCAAAAAACTCAACTTCTAAATTTACAGCATCAATAAAAGGGTCAAAAGCTATAACTTTCATTCCTAATCCTAATGCAATTTTTGCAGTTGCTTGTCCAATTCTTCCAAAACCTAAAACACCTAATGTTTTACCTCTTAATTCAATACCTTTTGCATAATTCTTTTTAAAAGTTCCAAATTTAGTATCACCTTCCAATGGCATATTTCTATTAGATTCGTGTAAAAAGCGTGCCAATCCGAAAAGATGTGCAAAAACCAATTCGCCAACCGAATGAGAGGAGGCTGCAGGTGTATTTATTACTTTTAATCCTTTTTCACGTGCATATTCAACATCAATATTGTCCATTCCAACACCACCACGTCCAATAATTTTTAAAGAAGGACAATTGTCAATAATATCTTTTCTAACTTTTGTAGCACTTCTAACAAGCAATACAACAATATTGTTTTTATTTATATAATCTACTAATTGATCTTGGGCAACAGTTGTTAAATCAACTTCAAATCCATTTAAACCTAAAGCAGCGATACCACTTTTGGCTAATCCGTCATTTGCTAATACTTTCATTTTTACTTATTTTTTAGTTATGATAATTGATTTTCTAGTTCTTGCATAGCATCAACTAACACTTGTACGCTTTCAATTGGCATTGCATTGTATATGCTTGCTCTGTAACCACCTACAGAACGATGTCCTTTTATTCCACTGATACCAACGGCATTCCAAAGGTTGTCAAATGCATCTTTATTATCTTCATTGGTTAGGTTAAAAGTAACATTCATTAATGAACGATCTTCAACTTCAGCAAATCCTTTAAAGAAAGGATTTCTGTCAATTTCAGCATATAAAATAGCTGCTTTTGCTTCATTAAATTTTTCAATGGCTGCAATTCCACCTAAACTTTTCATCCATTCTAAAGTTAACATAGAAACGTATACAGGAAATACTGCAGGCGTATTAAACATACTATCTGCTTTTATATGTGATTGATAATCTAACATTGCTGGAATAGTACGGCCAGTTTTGCCTAAAATTTCATCTTTAATAACTACTAAAGTTGTACCTGCAGGGCCCATATTTTTTTGAGCACCAGCATAAATTAAATCGAATTTAGAAAAATCTAACACTCGAGAAAAAATATCAGAACTCATATCACAAACCAACAAGCTATCAGTTTTTGGGAATTCTTTTATTTGCGTTCCATAAATGGTGTTATTTGAAGTACAATGTACATAATCAACATCAGTAGGAACTGTGTAATTTTTAGGAATATAGTTGTAAACTTTATCTTTAGATGAAGCAATTACTTCAATATCACCTAATAACTTAGCTTCTTTTATTGCTTTAGCAGCCCAAACGCCAGTGTCTAAGTATGCTGCTTTTCCTCCTTCTTTTAAAAGATTATAAGGAGTCATTAAAAATTCAAGGCTTGCACCACCTTGTAAAAATAATACTGAATATCCTTCTGGTAGGTTTAGTAATTCTTTTACTAAATTACGTGTTTTTTCCATGACGTCAACAAAGTCTTTACCTCTGTGCGACACTTCAATTAATGATAAACCTAAGCCGTTGAAATCAATAATGGCTTCAGCTGATTTTTTTAAAACTTCTTGAGGTAAAATACACGGACCTGCACTAAAATTATGTTTTTTCATTTTTTTTAAAATAGGAATTAGATTCTTACGCAAATTTCGTAAAAAAAGAGTTAAGGCACCTATTTTAAATGTAAAAATGTGTTATATATTTAACAAAAACTCCAGAGTGTCAATGCCATCGGCATAGTCCCATAATTCTGGGTGTTGAGTTTGCCCTAATTTCACAAAATTCACGTTATTTTCATTACATGCAATACATTGAATCTTGTCTTTTTCAGTTGCTAATCTTTCTGTTAAATTTTTGAAAGAATCATAATATTCATAGAATAATGTTGCAATAGGTGAAGCAAAACTTTCATCTTCTTTTAACATGATAAAACCATTTTCTTGTAATTTAAACAAGCTCATTAAGTAAACAGCCTTATTATAATCGTAGTTGTTTTCGTACTTTTTATAGTTTATAATGTCATTAAATTTATACAATGCATTAAAAAGTAATTCAAAATTATAATCTTTTGGCACATAAATTTTTGAAACACTTCTGCATCCTAAACCAAAATATTGAAAAATATCTTCGCCTAAACCTTCCAGTTCTTCTTGAGTTTCTTTTCCTGTTAAAATGGCTATAGAATTTCTGTTATTTCTAATAATGTTTGGATACTTCCCAAAATAATGCTCAAAATAACGTGCAGTGTTATTGCTGCCTGTTGCAATAACAGCATCAAAATCAGTTAATTTTCCTTCTGTAAAAGTTATTTTTTCTTTGAATTCAGGATTGTAATATTCTAAAAATTTAGCAATTAAAGGTAAAAAATGTTTATCGTTTGAAGATTGTTTTGCAATTACATGATGACCACTTATTAAAACCGATAAAAAATCATGAAATCCAACAAGTGGAATATTTCCAGCCATAATGATGGCTACATTTTTAGGTGTTATAGCTTCATTAAAAGTATAATTTGAAGTCCATTTTTTTAAATTTTCAAGAGACAGTGCTTTGCTCCAGCTTTCAAAGGCTTTTAAAACATTGGGTTTGTTAAACCAGCCGTTAAATTCGTGTGCTCTGTTAATTTGCATTTCAAAAGCATCAAAAAATAAGGTATTGAATTCAGAATCGTTAACTTTTTCAATTTTAAGAGTACTAAATTGTTTTAAAAATTCACCAAGTTTTGCAAAAACTTCAATACGTTGCTCTAAATTCATTTTAATTTTAATTTTATATTTGCAAAAATAATCTAAATAATAGTATGGCAATAAAAATAACCGATGAATGTATAAATTGTGGTGCTTGTGAACCCGAATGTCCTAATAATGCAATTTATGAAGCTGCTGAAGATTGGAAATTCTCTGATGGAAATAAACTTTCAGGAACTATAATTTTACCAAATGGTAGTAAATATAATGCTGAGGAATTACAAGAACCAAAGAATGATGAGGTATATTACATTGTTGCAGATAAATGTACAGAGTGTAAAGGGTTTTTTAATGAACCTCAATGTGCTGCAGTTTGCCCGGTAGATTGTTGTGTGCCTGATGAAGAAAATGAAGAAACAGAAGAACAATTATTGGCTAAAAAAAGGTTTTTATGCAAAGATTAAAACTCAGAAATTAATGGTAAGCTAATGAATTTTGAAATTTGTACTAATTCAGTAGCAGGGGCTAAAGCTGCTGAAAAATTCGGAGCCAAACGAATAGAGTTATGCACAGCATTATCAGTTGGTGGTTTAACACCTAACTTTGGATTAATTCAGCAATGTGTTCAAAATTCAACCATTGAAGTTCATGTAATGATACGGCATAATGAAGGTGGATTTTGCTATTCAGAAAAGGATGTAGAATTAATGAAAATTGATATAAAATCAGCTAAAGAAGCAGGTGCGAAAGGAGTTGTTTTTGGTATTTTAAATTCAACTAATGAAATATCAAAATTTAATGAAGAATTAGTCACATTATCTAAATCATTAGGGTTGGAAGTTACATTTCATAGGGCTTTTGATTTTGTGTCAAATTATAAATTAGCCATAGAACAATTAATAGAAATGCAATTTGATCGGTTATTAACTTCAGGTTTGCAATCAACTGCAGAAAAAGGATTAGATGTTATAACGGAGTTGCAAACTAATTATGGAAAGCAAATTCAAATTATGGCAGGAAGTGGAATCAATGCTTCAAATGTAAAAAAAATTGCCAATTCAGGTATCAATAATATTCATTTTACTGCACAGAAATCAATACAAAATGTAACCAAACTAGGAATGGGAGAATTAATGAATGTAGATGAAGATAAAATAAATAATATTGTAAATTTGTTTAAATAAAGAAATGTATGAGTTTTATTAAGATTCAATTATTTTCTGTTTATGATTATTCTAGGAAATTAGAAATTTATATGGCGTAAGAGATTGTAAAACTTAATAAAACAATAAGTCGTGAAATAGGATTCTTGATTATTGTCTAAAAGAAAGAGGAGCTAATTTGAGCTCCTCTTTTAATTTAAATTATTTATTAAAACCATCTACACTTGCACCACCATATCCTTTTTTCCAATCAAAACTTGGGCGTAATGTTTTTTCTTTTGATAAAAGTTCAGTGGTTAGATTTACATACCCTTTTTCACCTACTATAACACCATAGTTTAAGTCTAATTTTGTAGTTCTGCCATCAAAACTTTTATCTTTGCCATCTAATCTGTTTTTCCCTTCAACATTAAAAAGTTCAGGATCCCATCCATCTTGAGTATCAAAAATTTTCTAAGCATAATCACCTCCAATTTTTGTGCTGTATGCGCCATAGCTAATACCTCCAGTAATTCCATCAGTATTATCTTTTAAAACAATGTTAATAACTCCCGCAATGGCATCAGAACCATATTGAGCAGAAGCACCATCTCTTAAAACTTCAATTCTTTTTATGGCTGAAACTGGAATTGCATTTAAATCAGTTCCTGAATTCCCTCTACCTCATAGTTCCAAAAATATTCACTAAAGTTGATTGGTGTCTTCTTTTTCCATTGATTAAAACCAATGTTTGGTCAGGGCCTAAACCTCTTAATGATGCAGGTACAATATGGTCGCACCATCTGAACCTGATTGCTTTGAAGCATCAAAAGATGGAGCTCCATATTGTAGTAATTGATTAATTTCTACATTACCATTTTTAGTTGCAAGCTCAGCAACATCAATAACATCAACAGGTATAGCAGAATCAATAACTGTTCTTTTTGTACTTCTAGAACCCACTATTTGTACTTCATTTAATTGCTCTCCACTTTCTAAAGTAACATTTAAAATAGGAGTTGAAATTAAAATTTCTTTGGTTTGGTAGCCAACATAGCTAAAAACAAGTGTAGCTCCCGTTTTAGCGGTAATCTTATAATTTCCATTAAAATCTGCAACAGTACCGTTTAATGTACCTTTTTCATTGATGCTTGCTCCCGCTAAAGTTTCTCCAGAAGAATCGGAAATAATTCCTTCAACTGTTTGTTGTGAGAATGTGAAAGTTGTAAAGAATAATAGAAATAGTAATATAATGTTTAATTTTTTCATCTTTAGTTTGAATAATTAGAAAGCAAATATGAAATTTATTAAGAAATTAGCAGTTCTTATTTCTTTAATAAGGAATAGGTTAATTATAGGATATAATATTGCTATTATACCATATGAAATACTATATTTGCACCGCAAAAAATTTTAATTATGAAGGCAGGAATTGTAGGATTACCAAACGTAGGAAAATCAACTTTATTTAATTGTTTATCAAATGCAAAGGCGCAAAGTGCAAACTTTCCTTTTTGTACTATTGAACCTAATATAGGTGTGGTAAATGTACCAGATAGCAGGTTAACAAAATTAGAAGAATTGGTAAAACCTGTGCGAGTGCAAACTGCAACTGTTGATATTGTTGATATTGCAGGTTTAGTGCGTGGAGCAAGTAAAGGTGAAGGTTTAGGAAATCAGTTTTTAGCTAATATTCGTGAAACCGATGCTATTATCCATGTAATTCGCTGTTTTGACAATGATAATATTATTCATGTTGATACTACAATTGATCCTGTTAGAGATAAAGAAACCATTGATATTGAATTGCAGTTAAAAGATTTAGAATCACTTGATAAGAAATTAGATAAAGTAAAAAAAACGGCAAGAACAGGTAATAAAGACGCTCAAAGAGAGCAGGAGGTTTTAGAAAAAGTTAAAAAAGGTTTAGAAGCTGCAATTTCAGTTAGAGCAATTGAGTTAACTGAAAAAGAGCGTGAAGAATTTGTAACTCCTATAAAATTTATTACAGACAAGCCTGTATTGTATGTTTGTAATGTTGATGAAAACTCAGCTGTTGATGGAAATGAATATGTAAATCTTATAAAAGAAGCTGTAAAAGATGAAAATGCAGAGGTCATTATTTTAGCAGTAGGTACTGAGGCAGATATTACAGAGTTAGAAACTTTTGAAGAACGCCAATTATTTTTGGAAGATTTAGGTTTACATGAACCTGGAGCTTCAGTTTTAATTAGAGCAGCCTATAAATTATTAAAGCAACAAACATATTTCACTGCAGGAGTAAAAGAAGTACGAGCTTGGACCATTAATATTGGAGATTCTGCACCACAAGCAGCAGGAGTTATTCATACCGATTTTGAAAAAGGATTTATTAGAGCTGAAGTGATTGCGTATGATGATTTTGTGAAATATGGAAGCGAAGCTAAAGTAAAAGAAGCTGGAAAAATGAGAGTTGAAGGAAAAGAATATATTGTAAAAGATGGCGATGTGATGCATTTTAGATTTAATGTTTAATTTACAAAAAATTAAGATGAATACACATCAATTATCACAAGAACAAATTCAAGTAGAACAAGCAAACTTCATGTCAAGAGTTTATACTTGGATGTCTGGAGCTTTAATACTTACAGGAATCATTGCATATTGGGTAGCTTCAACACCTCAGTTAATCAATTTAATTTTAGGAAATAAAATTTTATTTTTTGGATTAATTATTGCTGAAATAGCTTGTGTAGGGTATATAGCTGCTAGA
>NZ_JBFFOE010000068.1:0-13767 GCF_041562875.1 Lutibacter sp.
AAATAGGTTTGGCTGGTGAAATTCGCCCAGTAAACCGAGTAGAACAACGTATTTTAGAAGCTGAAAAACTAGGATTTCATAAAATATTTATCTCAAAATTTAATAAAATAAGTAAAATAAATCACAACATTAAAGTGATTATAGTTTCTAAAGTTGAAGACGTTTTCTCAAATTTATTCACATAAAAAAACCGAGTTTAACTCGGTTTTTTTATGTGAATAAATTTTACTTTTTATTTACCTCAATTATATATTTTTCCAATGCCATAGTCATTGAAGGCGTTTCAGGTGTTGGAACTTCAATATTACATTTTAAGCCAGCATCAGTAGCTGCTTTTACAGTTGAATTTCCAAATACTGCTATACATGTATTATTTTGTTTGAAATTAGGGAAATTTTTAAATAAAGAGTCAATTCCTGAAGGGCTAAAAAATACTAAAACATCATAAAAAACATCCTGTAAATCAGATAAGTCACTCATAACCGTTTTGTAAAAAACAGCTCTTTCCCAATTTATTTCAAGATCATTTAAAGTACTTGGAACAATTTCTTTTAATTTATCTGATGATGGCAATAGAAATTTTTCATCTTTATGTTTTTTTATCACTTTAGCTAAATCTTCAAAAGTTTTTCCACCAACGTAAATTTTTCGTTTACGGTATACAACATACTTTTGTAAGTAAAAAGCCACAGCGTCCGATTCGCAAAAATATTTCAATGAATCAGGTACTGTATATCTCATTTCTTCAGCAACTCTAAAAAAATGATCAACAGCATGCCTGCTTGTTAAAATAATTGCTGAATAATTTTTTAAATCAATTCTTTGAGCTCTAATATTTTTTGCTGAAACTCCTTCAACATGAATAAACGGTCTAAAATCAATTTTAACTTTTTGTTTTTCTGATAATTCTAAATAAGGAGAGTTTTCAGTTTTAGGTGCGGGCTGAGAAACTAATATTGTTTTCACTTTCATATTCTTCAATTTTATCTTTTAAACAGTTAATTTTAAAACAATTATTAAAGGTGCTATTTCAAGGGCGCAAAGGTATAAAATAAAATAGAACAAGTTATTATAAATGAATTTTTTATTATAAACCAGAATTAATACATACCTCAAAATCAATAATAATACAACTAATAAAAAGGTAATTCTAAATGAAAATTCTTGAATTTTATTAGTGTAAATACTAAAAATTAAAAATGGTAATATCCATAAAATTAAATTATTAAAATAACTTACTTTAAAATAAATCACTTTAGTGAATTCATTTTTAAAATTAAATAAAAAAGCAAGTAAAAGCCCTATTAAAAAGTGAATACTAAAATACAATCCAACCCCCAAAAAAAGTAACATATAGGTACTGAAATTCAATGAATTAGGATGGATTTTAAAATACACATTTGCAAAATAAAGTAGCAGCGACAGTACTAATAGTTTAACAAAAAAGAGTGCTATTTGAAACAAGTTTAAAGTTAGATTTTTTTCCTTATTAAAATAGATAGAAAGATATTTTTTTGAAAAAAATAATGTACTTTCATGATACAATCTATCTTTAAAAATGACTTTTAAAAGTGATAAAATAAAAAAAATAAAAACTAAAATCAATGTAATCCAATCACTATTTTGATGTATTATTTTTGTGGCTTCAAACATTAACTTAGCGATTATTTTAATGCAAAATTAGGAATAATTTGTTTTATCTTTGCGAAATAATTTTGCTATATGTCAAATACACTAATTATTATTCCAACATACAATGAAAAAGAAAATATTGATGCTATTATTAGAGCTGTATTTTCTCAAGAAAAACAATTTGACATTTTAGTTGTAGATGACAGCTCACCTGATGGCACTTCAGATATTGTAGCAAACCTTCAAAATGAATTTTCCAATTTATTTTTAGAAGTTAGAAAAGAAAAAACGGGACTTGGTGCCGCATATATTCACGGATTTAAGTGGGCTTTAAAAAATAATTACGATTATATTATTGAAATGGATGCTGATTTTTCGCATAATCCAAAAGATTTAATACATTTATACAATGCCTGTGCTATTGATGGAGCTGATTTTTCAATAGGATCAAGATATCTGAATAACAAAATTAATGTAGTTAACTGGGATATTAAACGATTACTTTTATCCTATTTTGCATCAAAGTACGTTAAAATTATAACCCAAATCCCAATTTTTGATACAACTGCTGGTTTTGTATGCTATAAAAGTAATGTGCTAAAAACTATAGAGTTAGATAAAATTAAGTTTGTTGGCTATGCATTTCAAATTGAAATGAAATTTAAAGCTTGGAAAAACAACTTTAAACATAAAGAGGTTTCTATCGTTTTTACAGATAGAAAAAGAGGAACTTCCAAAATGAGTGGAGGTATTATTTCAGAAGCTGTTTTTGGAGTCATTAAAATGAGATTTCAAGGATTGCCAAAATAAAAGAAAAAGAAAAATATGAGTTTGATACTTATTAAAAATGCTAAAATTGTTAATGAAGGAGCAATATTTGAAGGCGATATTTTAATTGATGGTGAATATATTGTTGATATAGACACTTCAATTAGTTCAAAATCAGCAGATACAACTGTTATTGATGCTGAAGGAAAATATTTAATTCCAGGTGCTATAGATGATCAAGTGCATTTTAGAGAGCCCGGATTAACGCATAAAGCAACTATTGAAAGTGAAAGTAAAGCTGCTATTGCTGGCGGTATAACTTCATTCATTGAAATGCCAAATACAGTTCCACAAGCTACAACTCAAAAATTATTGGAGCAAAAATTTGAAATTGCAGCAAATAGTTCTTACGCAAATTATTCATTTATGTTTGGCGGCACCAATGATAATTTAGAAGAATTACTAAAAACAAATCCAAAAAATGTTGCTGGAATTAAATTGTTTTTGGGTTCTTCAACAGGTGATATGTTGGTTGATAATGAAAAGGTTTTAGAAAAAATATTTTCTTCAACCAAAATGCTTATTGCAGTTCATTGCGAAGACGAAGCTACCATAAAAAAGAATTTAGATACCTACTTAAAAGAGTATGGTGAAGATATTCCTATAGAATTTCATTCAAAAATTAGAAGCGAAGAAGCTTGTTATATTTCATCATCTAAAGCTATTGCGCTCGCAAAAAAAACCGGAGCACGTTTACACGTTTTTCATTTGTCAACAGCTAAAGAAACTGAACTATTTTCAAATAAATTACCCGTTGAACAAAAGCAAATAACTGCAGAAGTTTGTGTGCATCATTTATGGTTTGATGAGAGTGATTATAAAACAAAAGGAACTCTTATAAAATGGAATCCAGCAATAAAAACTAAAAAAGATAAGGAAGGACTATGGAAAGCGCTGTTAAATGATAAAATTGACGTTATTGCTACTGACCATGCACCTCATACTTTAGAGGAAAAAAAACAAGTTTATACCAAAGCTCCAAGTGGAGGACCTCTAGTACAACATGCTTTACCAGCTTTATTGCAAGCCCACAGGCAAGATAAAATTTCAATTGAGAAAATAGTAGAGAAAATGTGTCATAACCCTGCTAAAATTTTCAAAATTGAAAAAAGAGGGTTTATAAAAAAAGGCTATTATGCTGATTTAGTATTGGTAGATATTTATTCGCCTTGGACAGTTACAAAAGAGAATACTTTGTATAAATGTGGTTGGTCTCCATTTGAAGGTTCCACTTTTTATTCAAAAATAACACATACTTTTGTGAATGGACACCTAGCATATCATAATGGCGTATTTCATAACACAATAAAAGGGAAACGATTACTGTTTAATAGAACAAATGAATAAATTTATTTACATACTTATTTTAAGTGTTTTTTTTGGTGCTTGCACTAGTAATACAATTATTAAAAAACCTGAAAATTTAATTCCAAAAGAACAAATGATTGATTTATTGACCGATATTTTTATTGCAAATGGTGGTGATAACATTAAAAACATAAACCTCCAGCGCAGCACAAATTATTTTCCATTTGTTTTTGAAAAATATAAAATTGATTCATCAAGATTTAGGGAAAGTAATTATTACTACACTTCAAGAATTGATGATTATGATGAAATACTTGAAAAAGTTGATAAACGCCTAAAAGCATTAAAAGAACAATATGATAATGAAATTAAATTAGCTGACTCTATTGCACGTGTAAGAAAAGACTCCATAAAAACCTCTAAAAATGCTATTTTTAGAGAATCAAAAAAAATAGATAGCTTAAAAAAAGCTAAAAAAATGTAATTATAGAATAATCCACTTTAAAAACCACACTATTATTCTCTTACGTTATCAAGCCATTCTGTAACTGTTTTAAGGAAAATCTTTCTTTCTTTTTGTGCTATTTCAGATTGTTTACTTATCAGTTTCACTTTCAATTCTAATGGGTTTTCTGTTTCATAAATTTCGCCTCCTTGTGCGACAGAAATATTCATATTCGTTCTTCCATCCCAATTTTCATTTACAGGAAAACCAAGTTTTTTAAAGTTTTTACCCCACGTTACATCTACAGTTATCCAATTACCTTCTATTTCAATTTTAATAAAATTATGAGGATCAATTATGTCCGTATTATCCAAAATTTCTTTGATATTGGTTGGAAATAAAATAGGCAATTCTTTAAAACGATGGATTATTATAAAATCCTTCACCGGTATTCCCAATTCTTTGTAAAGTGCTTTTAATAATTCATGTTTCCCTGAACAAGTTCCTTTATTTTGTTTGTAAACATCTAAGGGATTTCTAGATCCAATATCGCCATAAGGTATATCGCGAACTTTATCAAAAAGTGTAATTATTCTAGTTTCTAAAGGCTAAGTATTAGTCCATTTTTCAATAATATTTTGATATACTGAACTCAATTTGTTATTTTTTGTACAATTCACAAACATTTTTTACCGTTTCTGAAATAGGTTCAAACTTATAATTAAGAGCTCTTTTTATTTTTTCGGAAGAATAATACTGCTTATAATGTATCGATCTTGAAGATTGCTTTGTTAACATTGGCGTTTTTCCTGTTAAAATAGTTTTTATTTTTTCCAGTCGCCAACCTATAGCGCTCATTATTATTGAAACTTTTATAGAAGGTCGTTTTTCGCCAAAACCATCAGCTATTTTAAAAAATACTTCTTTAAAACTTATATTTTCTGAAACTAAAATATAACGTTCATTTTTTAGTTCACTATTCATTAATAAAATCATTGATTTTACAACATCATTTACAGAAACAAAGCCTGTAATTCCTTCAGAATAAAAAGGTAATCCACTTTTAATTTTAGAAAATATTGCTCCTGAACCATTATGCCAAAAACCCGCTCCTAAAATTACTCCTGGATTTACAATTACAACCTCTACACCTTCTTGTGAAGCTCTCCAAACTTCCATTTCTGCACCATATTTAGAAATTGCATAGCCGTAATTATTGGTTTCTGGGTTCCATTCGCAATCTTCATCAATAATTTTACTTTTTACAGATTTTTCAATGGTTGCAATTGAGCTTACAAAGCATAATTTTTTAACTTTTTTAGCAATACAAAGATTTACAATATTTGAAGTGCCTTCAATATTAATTTTTCGCATTTCCTTATAATCCTTCGGATTAAAAGAAACCAATGCTGCTGAATGATACACTTCTGTAACATTTTCAAAAGCTTCTTCTAACAAACAAACATCTGTTATATCCGCTTCAACCCATTCAATTTTTTGAAAAATTGCTTCAAAATCATCAGAATAATAGCTAAAAACATTTTTTACAGTTTTTAAATCACTTTTCATTCTGTGAATTGCTTTTACAGTATCATTTTCTAATAAAAGATGATACAATAAATGTGCACCTAATAAACCTGTTCCTCCTGTTACTAAAATCATAAAACGAAAGTATAAAAAATGTTTGGGTATTTATTAATTTGTTCAATTGTTTATTTGTTGAATTGTGTAAGAGTTACTATTTAAAAAACTAATGGCTAAACACAACAACTAACAACTAAAATTTTATCTTTGCTGAAATTAAAAAATTTGAAGATGAATTTTGTTGAAGAACTACGTTGGCGAGGCATGTTACACGATATGATGCCAGAAACTGAAGAATACTTATTAAAAAATAAAACTACAGGTTATATTGGATTTGATCCAACGGCCGATTCTTTACATATTGGAAGCTTAGTGCCAATTATTATATTAATGCATTTTCAAAAAGCAGGTCATAATCCAATTGCTTTGGTTGGTGGAGCTACAGGAATGGTTGGTGATCCTTCAGGGAAATCTGACGAGCGTAATTTATTAGACGAAGCTACTTTAAACAAAAATATAATTGGTGTTAAAGGTCAGTTAGCTCGTTTTTTAGATTTTAATAGCACTACTGAAAATGCCGCTAAATTAGTTAATAATTACGATTGGATGAAAGGCATTTCATTAATTGAATTTGTGCGTGATGTTGGTAAACACATTACTGTGAACTATATGATGGCAAAAGATTCTGTTAAAAAACGTATAGATTCAGATTCACAAACTGGTATGAGTTTCACAGAATTTACTTACCAGTTATTTCAAGGTTACGATTTTTATCATTTATATAAAGAAAATGACTGTAAACTTCAAATGGGAGGTTCAGATCAATGGGGAAATATTACTACAGGAACTGAATTAATTAGAAGAAAAGCCCAAGGTAAAGCATATGCATTAACGTGTAAATTAATTACAAAAGCTGATGGTTCAAAATTTGGAAAAACTGCTGGTGGAAATGTTTGGTTAGATGCTAACAGAACTTCACCTTACAAATTTTACCAATATTGGTTAAACTCCTCAGATGAAGATGCTGAAAAATATATTAAAATATTTACTTTTTTAGATAAAGAAACTATTGAACAGTTAATTGCAGATCATAAAGAAGCTCCGCATACTCGTATTCTTCAAAAGAAAATTGGCGAAGAAGTTACTAAAATGACACACGGCCCTGAAGCCTATGAAAATGCAATAAAAGCTTCAAATATATTATTTGGAAACTCAACTGCTGAAGATTTAAAATCTTTAGATGAACAAACATTTTTAGATGTTTTTGATGGAGTTCCTCAAGCTGAAATAGAACGTTCTGTTATTGAAAACGGATTGGAAATTGTTGCTGCTTTTTCAGATACTGGATTTTTAAAATCGAATGGAGAAGTAAGAAGAGCTTTAAGTGAAAATTCAATTTCCGTTAATAAAGAAAAAGTGAAAGATGATTTTGTAATTACTACAAATGATTTAATTGCTGATAAATTTGTGTTATTACAACGTGGGAAAAAAAGCTATTTTTTATTGAAAATAGTATAATTAATTATTTTTACATATAATTTTTAAAAAGGCTACTCCAACAGTAGTCTTTTTTCGTCAAGCTGAAATAATTTAGGGAGACTTAATACACTTATTACAATACCATTAAATTACAACCTCTTATATCTGAATCATCAAAACGGCCTAAAACTTCAAATGTTCCATTTTTATAAGTTTTCCCTAAATCTTGTGTTGCTATAAACGAGCAAGAATTAATGTTTACCAAATCAATTACATTAATTCCACCCGATTTTCCTTCTGGTAAAATAGTTAACGCATCTTCAGTATCACGCGTTAAAACTTTCATCCAAGGCGGACATTCAAAAATGCCATTTCCTTTAGAATATGCTTGACTCAATAATTCGGTCATTCCGTATTCTGAATGAATTTTTTCTACACCAAAACCTTTGCATAAAACTTGGTGTAATTCTTCTCTTATTAACTCTTTTCTTCTTCCTTTCATTCCGCCAGTTTCCATAATTATGGTGTTTTTCAATTTAAAATTAAACGTTTCAACCAAATCTAACAATGCGAAAGAAACACCAATTAGTAGCACTTTTTCATTTTTTTTATCTAATTCTATCAAAATTTTACTTAATTCGTCTAGATTGTTTAAATAAAATCCACTTTTTGGTTTGTTAGATTTTTCAATAAAGTCATTTACCATATAAATTAGTGAAGATCCATCACGTTCTAAATAAGAAGGTAACAATGCTAAAACTGTATAATCTTCAATGTTTCCATAAAAATTTTCAAATCCTATTGTAAAGCTTTTTTCATAAATAGTTAAGTCTGTAATATGATGCCTACTCTGTGTGTTTCCGGTAGTTCCACTACTTAAAAAAATACGCTGAACTGGTTTTTTTGAAGAAATAATTTGACGTGATTTAAAGAATTGAATAGGTAAAAAAGGAATTTGATATACGCTTTTAACACTCTTAATATCAACCTTTAATAAATTCAAAAATTCATTATAAACAGTACAGTTTTTAGCTTGAAATTTAAATATTTCAAGCGTGATTTTTTCAAAATCAGTATTCTTATGAATATCAAAAATGCTATTTATTTTCATAAATTTTGGGAAAGAACACAAAAGTAATGTAAATTTACGCAACCTATAATCTTTATAGGTATCTTATTAATAATTAAAACAATTGCTTTTGAGTTTAAACGAGCTCGTAAAACAATGTGCTAAGAACGACCGAAAGGCACAAGAAGAAATTTACCAACTTTTTTCTGGTAAGTTGTTTTCTATATGCTTAAAGTACTCTAAAAATAAACAAGAAGCTCAAGATAATTTTCAAGATGGTTTTATTACCATTTTCAATAAAATTGGGCAGTTTAAATTTAAAGGATCTTTTGAAGGTTGGTTAAAGCGTGTAATGGTAAACACCATTCTTTTAAAATATAGACAAAAGAACGTGTTAAACTTAATTACTGAAGAGATACCCGATGAAGTGATTGTTGACATTGATGATGATGAAGTTTCTTTAGATTTTTTATTAAATCTAATACAAGAATTACCTGACAGATACAGAATGGTTTTTAATCTGTATGTTTTAGATGGTTACTCTCACAAAGAAATTTCTAAAATGTTGCAAATTGCAGAAGGCACCTCAAAATCAAATTTAGCCCGAGCAAGAGCCATTTTAAAACGAAAAATTGAAAAACATCAAGAAAGTCAACTATCTATTTAAGATTATAAGATACTAGTGAGAGATTTAAAAAATATTGATAGACTATTCCAAGAGAATTTAAAAGACTTTGAGGTTTCCCCACCAGCTAAAGTGTGGAATGCTATTGAAAAACAATTAGCGAAACCTTCAAAAAAACGTCACATACCTATTTGGGCTAAAATTTCAAGTATTGCAGCGTTGTTTGCTTTACTTTTTAGTGTTGGTACTATTTATTTTTTACCAACCTCTAATTTAAGTAAAAATTTTCTTCCAAAGAAAAATAAACTTCCTAAAGTAATAGAGACTAAAGACCTTGAAATAAATACAACTTTAGCAACTACAAAAACTACCAAAACTAAAATTGATTCAACTATTGAGTTAGAAAATAATGCTGGTTTTGCCAATTTAAATACTTTTGTTAACGACGTTAAAGAAAATTTAATTGAAGAATCAAATAATATTAAAAAAGCATCAAGTATCTATTACTTAGCTGATGCTGAAAAATTACCATTACAAAATAATACTGCTGATAAAGCAGCTACTAAAGATTTTTTAAATGGCAAACTTACAGTTGCTACCATATTTGCACCCATTTATATCAATTCATTTGGTGATGGATCTGGAGTTGATTCACAGTTCAAAGAAAATCCAACTTCTGGAAATTCATCCTATTCTTACGGTGTAAAATTTGCATATGAACTTAACAATAAATTTAGTGTGCAATCTGGTGTTAACCTTATTAATTTAGGGTATACAACAGACGGAATTTACGTAACACCAGGTGTTTCAGTCATTGGTTTTTCTAATTTATCTAGTAATCCTATTTTGGCTAAAAGTGAAAATATTTCATCAAAAGATATTGATAACTCAGGAAGTTTAAATCAGGTTTTTGGCTATGTAGAAATTCCTGTTGAAATAAAATATAATGTTGTAAATGGAAAACTAGGTTTAAATGTAGTTGGTGGTTTTAGCACGCTTCTATTAAATAGAGATGAAGTTTTTATTGAAACTGATAACTTTTCTCAAAGTTTGGGTTCTTCAAACAATTTAAGATCTATAAACTTTAGTGGAAATATTGGTTTAGATATAGATTACTCAATTCATAAAAATCTATTTATAAATATATCCCCAATGTTTAAAGTTCAAACAAATACCTTTTCTAAAAACTCTGGTAGTATTCAACCATATTACTTAGGGGTTTATACAGGTTTAAATTATAAGTTTTAGTTGGTTTATTATTTGGCTGGTTACCAAATATTGAATGGAGAAAGCCGTTTCAGATTTGAATCGGCTTTTCTTTTTAAAACATTTATTATTTGTAATTTTGCTTAAATTAACTAAAAAATCAAATCCAAACTATGGAAAATATAACTATTGATAAAACAATTGAAAATGCATTTATAAAGCTAGGTGTAAAAAAACTAAATCAAGGCACTTCAACAGGTTTAAATTTCTTTGGAAATGGGGAAATACTTGAATCGTATTCTCCTGTAGATGGAAAATTAATAGGCAAAGTTATTTCAACCACAAAAGAAGATTTTGAAAAAGTTATGGAGACCGCTCAAAGTGCTTTTAAAACTTGGAGATTAAAACCTGCACCTCAGCGTGGTGAAATTGTTCGTCAGTTTGGTGAAAAATTACGAGAATTAAAACAACCGTTAGGTGAGTTAGTTTCGTATGAAATGGGGAAATCTTTACAAGAAGGCTTGGGTGAAGTACAAGAAATGATAGATATCTGTGACTTTGCAGTTGGATTATCTCGTCAATTAAACGGTTCTACATTGCATTCTGAACGACCTGGACATAGAATGTACGATCAATACCACCCTCTTGGAATTGTAGGAATTATCTCCGCATTTAATTTTCCTGTAGCTGTTTGGGCTTGGAATACTGCTTTAGCCTGGATTGCTGGTGATGTTTGCATTTGGAAAGCTTCAGAAAAAGCTCCTTTATGTAGTATTGCTTGTCAAAATATTATTGCTAAAGTTTTAAAAGAAAATAATTTGCCTGAAGGAATTTCTTGTATTGTAAATGGAGATTATAAAGTAGGTGAATATATGACTACTGATAAAAGAATTCCGTTAATTTCAGCAACTGGATCTATAAGAATGGGGAAAATTGTTGCAAAAAATGTAGCTGAACGTTTAGGAAGAAGTTTGTTAGAATTAGGTGGAAACAATGCTATTATTGTAACGCCAGATGCAGATATAGAAATGACTATTATTGGCGCTGTTTTTGGTGCTGTTGGAACAGCTGGTCAGCGTTGTACATCTACTCGTAGGTTAATTATTCACGAATCTATGTACGATAAAGTAAAAGATGCATTAGTTGCTGCTTATAAACAATTAAGTATTGGAAATCCTTTAGATGAAAATAATCACGTTGGACCGTTAATTGATAAAGATGCCGTAAAAATGTATGAAAAAGCACTGCAAAAAGTAGTTGAAGAAGGTGGAAATTTATTAGTTGAAGGTGGCGTTTTAAGCGGTGAAGGTTATGAAAGTGGTTGTTATGTAAAACCCGCAATTGCCGAAGCTAAAAATCACTTCGAAATTGTTCAAAATGAAACCTTTGCTCCTGTTTTATATTTATTAAAATATACAGGTGATGTTTATAATGCTATTGAAATTCAAAATGGTGTAGTGCAAGGTTTATCTTCAGCAATTATGACTAATAATTTACGTGAAGCTGAAGCTTTCTTATCTCAAGCTGGTTCAGATTGTGGTATTGCAAACGTAAATATTGGAACTTCAGGCGCTGAAATTGGTGGTGCTTTTGGTGGCGAAAAAGAAACAGGTGGCGGAAGAGAATCTGGTTCTGATGCATGGAAAGTATATATGAGACGTCAAACAAATACTATTAATTATACTACAGAGCTTCCTTTAGCACAAGGTATAAAATTTGATTTGTAAAATTTATAGCACTATTTTAAGTTTAAAAAAGAGGCTGTATGAGAAGTGAAATTTCTCATACAGCCTCTTTTGTGTATGATTAAAATTTTAATTTTTCTTAAAAACAAATGAAATTAATCTTGGGATTTCATTTTCATCTTCATTGTCAAACTGTTCCTGAATTTCTATCAATATAAATTCGTTATTCTTTGCCGTAATTAAATATTCAGAAATATGATGTGTATAAACTTCTAAAACTTCAGTTCCATTTTCAGATTCATATCTGGCTTTACTACCATTATATTGCTTAAACGGATGCAATTCATTAATGAAAAAAATTCCGCTGGGTTTTAATTTTAAATAAGCTTGTTTAAAAATGAAATCTAAATCTTTAATATGTTCAAGCATTAAACTAGAAGTTATTAAATCTACAAACTCATTATTCACCTTCCAAGGTTGTAATAAATTACATTTTATAAATGTTACTTTATTATTGTTTATCTTTTCTTTTGCTTTATTCAGCATTTGTTGAGAAAAATCAAGCGCTATAATTTTTTTAGCTTTTTCTAATAGCCATTTTGTGTTTTTCCCTGTACCGCATCCTAACTCTAAAACATTCTCGAAATTATAATTTGACAAAATTTCTATTGCAGTTATTTTATCTAAATCTCGAGTTTTATTTTCATTACTGTCGTATTGTTCTGCCCACACATTATAGGCATTTTCTATGCTCATTTTTATTGATTTTTAACTTTTCTTAAAACCCTGACTGCTTCTTTATATTTTATATAAGCTGATTTATCTTCTAATTCTCTTAAAATATTTTTAATTTCTTCCAATTTTAATCTTGCATCTTCAAAATCATTTAAAGCACAAATTAAATAATTAGTTGGTATCTCTTGTAAATCTATCAATTCAGTTTCTGTTAAAGGCACTTGCTTTTTTAACTTCATTAAAATAGCGTTACAATTGTTAAAAACATGGTATAAAATAGTTTTATCAAATTGAGGTGGTTGAAAAACCAATTCACTTACAATATCATGTTTCCCATTGTCTTTAAAATGAATGACTGTTTTTTCAAACGGATAATAATCAAATTCATCCTTAATTCTCAAATAAACATATTCCGTAATAATAAATGATCTATGGTTATGTTCAATTTTAACTTCATCTAAAGCAGAGTAAAAAAGACGTACTTGCTCATTCACCAACTCAATATCTACACGAGAATAAAATATTTTGTTGCCTACTTTCTTTTTTTTTCCAGCCCAACACAACACAAATTGTTCATTAAAAACTTTATAGGTTGGGTGATAATCTGACTTATGCCTATTCATAAAATCGAAAACCCCATCCAAAGTTAACTGAATGTTATTACTTGCATTTATTTCTATTGCTTCAACAATTGCTTGATTGGTGTTTTTTAATTCAAATTTTCCTAAAGTAGACATTGAATTGCTTCCTCTTCTGAAGAAAATTCTTCCTCTCACATATTTCCAAATGGGTTTGCTTAAAAATGTAACTTTATTATTAGGATGAATGGTAACTAAACCCACAACTTTATGTCTTGGCAATCTTGGGAAAGGGATATTTTCATATTTAATTTGAGGAGGATTTTCAAAATAAGAGTTTACTAAATTTTGAATTTTACTGTCATCAAAAAAATCGACGCCTTCAATATTATTAGTTTCATCTTCAACGCCAATTACAATATATGAATTATTTTGTGGATTTGAATTTGACAATGCACAAACGTGTTTTAAAAATTTAGCTTTACCTTCACTTGTATCAAATGAAATTTTACGCTTTTTATCATAAAAGCTATTCTCATCGTTTTGAGCTAATAAATTTTTTATTAATAAACGTTTGTTAATCATCTTAAAAT
>NZ_JBFFOE010000069.1:0-13679 GCF_041562875.1 Lutibacter sp.
AAATCGGTAGTTTTATTAGAAGCAAAAGAAGCAACTTTTTTAAAGTCAAATATTAAAAATGATTCTTTATTTGTGATTGAAAAAGAATTGCTTTTTAAGAAAGCACAATTAAATAAAAGCATTGCTATTGAAGAATTAAAAAAAGAAAAAGCATCGATAAAATTATTGGCAAATTTCACCAATGAGCGAGCGGCTATTTTTAATAAACTTCAATTATTAAAGCAGGAAATTCAAGCAAAATACCCAACTTTAAAAGTTCAAAATGATAGTTTAATTACTTTTAAAAATATTAAAGAAAAGCTTTTAATAAATAATGAATCTTTGGTTGAATTTTTTGAAGGGAAAGAGAATGTTTATATTTTTTCAATTTCAAACGGAAAATCAGCAAAATTAGAGAAGATTGCAAAAGACAGTGATTTTAATTTGTCTGTTACTGAATTTTTAAACCTGTTTTCCGATAGTAGAGGGACTACTTTACAAAACAATGTTTCAAAATATACTTCATTAGGGTATCTATTATATCAAAAAATATTCAAAACAGCATTGAATGAAAAGATAATTATTGTACCGGATGGTTTGTTTTCATTTCTACCTTTTGATGCTTTAATTACAGAAGAAACTTCAATAACTAACTTTGAAAAATTACCTTATTTAATCAAAAAAAATAAAATTAGTTACGCATATTCAGCAAGTATTTTAATTCACGAAAATAAAGTGGTTAAAATACCAGAAGAAAATTTTATAGGATTTTTCCCAATTTTCAAGGATAATTATCGTGATTTATCAGAATTAATTTACACTTTACAAGAAGCCAAAAGTATTGAAAAAACAAGAGATGGTGCGTTTTTGTTAAACTCAAACGCTTCAAAAAATGCATTTGAAACATTGGCTAAAAACTATTCCATCATTCATTTATCTACACATGCAACTGCAGGAGATTATTATATGCCACCAGCTATTCATTTTTATGATGAAACTTTATACTTACCTGAAATTTATGGTTATAATTTACAAGCTGATTTGTTGGTTTTAAGTGCTTGTGAAACAGGAATAGGAACTTTAAGAAAAGGAGAAGGCGCTATGAGTTTAGCCCGTGGATTTTCGTATGCTGGTGTAAAAAATTTACTAGTTTCATTATGGAAAGTAAATGATAAATCTACCGAAGAATTAATGGCCGGGTTTTATAAAAATTATAAAAAGAGCGGTAATAAATCTGAGGCTTTGCATGTTTCTAAACTATCTTATATAAACAATGAAACTATTTCTGCTAGTAAAAAATCACCATATTATTGGGCGAGTTTTGTATATATTGGTGATGTAACTTCCATAGAAAATAGTGATTTTAACTTCGTTTGGTTTTTAATTCTTGGATTCGTTTTAATAGCAGGTTATCTTCTTTTAAAAAAGCGGTAAATTTGACCGAAATAACTACTACATGAAATTAAATAATATTCTGATAAGAAAGGGCTATACCAAAATAAAACTCAAGAAAATTAACACCAACCATTTTGAGTTAAAAGCAACCATAAATGGTGTTGAAGGTAGATTTATTTTGGACACTGGAGCTTCAAACTCTTGTGTTGAAATTAAGTTAGCTGAAAAATTTAAGTTAGCTGTTAAAGATTCTGAAACTAAAGCTGCTGGAGCAGGAGCAATTGGAATGGAAACTAAAATTTCTTCAAAAAACAGATTGGAGTTTAAAGGATGGAAATATAATAATTGCCATCTAGTATTATTAGATTTAACCCATGTAAATACCGCTTTAACTGAGCATAAAGCGAATGCTGTAGATGGAATTATAGGCGCTGATATTTTAGAAAAAACAGGCGCCATAATTGATTACAACGAACAATGCTTGTATTTAAAAAGACTGGTGTATAAGTTTTAATTCTTTTTTATTTTAGAACCACTCTTTTTTGTTTGTTTGGTATGTGTACTTAAACTCTTCATCAGATTTAGTGAGGTAAATAATACCTTCAATTAATCCAATTATACTAGTTAATGCAGCTCCAATACCACAAGTTATTATGGTAATTACTAACATAATAATACCCTGAGTTGTATACCCAAGGACAAATTTATGAACGCCGAAAGGACCTAACAAGATAGCTAATACACCTGCTAATACTCTTTTACTTTCTTCGTTACTTTTTGGAATTATATTTCCATTTTCATCTAGTACATCCATAATGTGTTTTTTTAATTATTAAAAATATAACTTTTTATAAAAAAGAAGCGTCAATTGGCTCCCAAAGTTCAATTTTATTTCCATCAGGGTCTAAAATCCATCCAAATTTTCCATAGTCATATTCTTCTACCTCACCAACAATAGTGACTCCTTCTTCTTTAAGTTTAACTATAAGTTCTAATAAATTATCAACCCTATAATTAAACATATACTCTTTTGTTGAGGGCGAAAAATAAGTGGTGTCATTTTTAAACGGACTCCATTTTGTACTTGCAGGTTTACCTTCTTTATCTTTCCACCAAAAAGTACAACCCCAATCATCTGTATTAAAACCGAGGTGGTTTTTATACCATTCTTTTAATTTAACGGGATTTTCAGTTTTAAAGAAAAGTCCACCAATACCAGTAACTCTTTTAATTTCAGGTTTAATTTCAGGGGTCTTTTCAGCGAAAAATTCAGCATCAACTTTATCAACAATCGTTTGCGCTAATTTAATGTTAGATTCAACAGTCCAACCAGCAATATGAGGTGAAAGAAGTACATTTTCTGCATGAATTAAGTAATTAAAAGCTTCAGGAAGCGTATCGTTTTCAAATAAATTTTCAAACGATAATTTTTCATATTCCAATACATCTAAACATGCACCTAATACTTTTTTATTAATAAGTGCTTCAACTAAATCATCAGTAACAACAGCGGAACCTCTTGCTGTATTTATTAGATAAAAAGGGTTCTTAAAATTATTGATAAATGCATCATTTACCATGTTGTGCGATAGCTTATTAAAAGGAGTGTGTAAACTTAAAACATTGGTTTTTTCTTGCAATTCTTCTAAGGAAACTTGTCTACAATTTTCATCGCCCACACCTTCTTTAATATCATAACAAATAACTTCTACATCAAAACCTTTTAATTTTTTAGCAAAGGCTTTGCCCATATTTCCATAACCAATAATACCAACCGTTTTACCTTCTAATTCAATTCCTCTATTGGCTTCACGTAACCATTTTCCATTTCTAATTTCAAGGTCGGCTTTTTTTAAATTGTTGAAAAGACTTAAAATCATTCCCAACGCATGTTCACCAACCGCATTTCTGTTTCCTTCAGGAGCTGAAATTAAACAAATGCCTTTTTTTTTGGCATATTCTTCATCAATACTTTCAAGTCCTGCACCAACACGAGCTATAAATTTTAAGTTGCTTGCTTTGTCTAAAAACTGCTGATCAATGTTGAATCTACTTCTGATAACAACACCTTCATATTCACTTATTTTTTCTTCAATTTGAAGTTTAGTTGACGTGAAATCTTTTTCACAAATACAGCCTAATTTTTCTAAACCAGATTGTAAAAGTGGATGGTTATTGTCAATTATAAGAATTTTCATGGGTAGATTTTTTGGTTGTATTTAGTTTAAATTTTAGCTTAAATTTCATACATTTTGTACGTAATTTAATCTAATGAAAAATAAATTGGAAGAGTATATTTTACTCCTACTGGTTTGCCATCTATTATTCCAGGACTCTTAATTTTAATTTTTTTCAGAGCTCGGATAACTTCATTTACAATCTCATCATTATCAAAATCAACCTTAATATCAGTTATTTTTGCACTTTTTGAAATCTTAAAAAAAGTATTTATTTGATATTTTCCATTAGGTAAATTTTGTTTTAGAAAAACAGAAAATTTTAAATTTTTGTTAATTAGTTTCGAAATTCTATCTTGAAGACATATTGCAATCTCCTTTTTATCAACTTTAGAATTGCATCCAGAAATAATTGGAGGAATATCAAGTTCTGTAATTAATTCCGCTTTTTCTTCTTGAGCAGTAATATTAAAGCTTAGTAATGATAGGAATCCTAATATTAATAATCTTTTCATAGTTTTTCTCTTTAATTGGTTGCAACATCTAATACACTTACTAATATTGCTCTTCTTCATTTGGGAAATCGCTACTTTTCACATCTTTAATATAGCTTTCAAAAGCATCATTCATTTCTGTATATAAATCTAAATAGCGGCGTAAAAAACGTGGATGAAATTCGTGGGTCATTCCCAACATATCATGAGTAACTAATACTTGACCATCTACTCCATTTCCAGCTCCAATTCCAATTACAGGAATAGATAAACTTTCAGCAACTTCTTTGGCTAATTTTGCTGGAATTTTTTCAAGTACCAATGCGAAACACCCTAGTTCTTCTAATAATTTAGCATCTTTTTTTAATTTTTCAGCTTCTTCTTCTTCTTTTGCTCTTACTGAAAAAGTTCCAAATTTATAAATAGATTGTGGTGTTAATCCTAAATGTCCCATCACAGGAATTCCAGCAGTTAAAATTCTTGAAATAGATTCAGCAATTTCACTTCCACCTTCCAATTTAACAGAGTGACCGCCAGATTCTTTCATGATTCGAATTGCTGAATCTAAGGCGCTTTTAGAGTTTCCTTGATAACTACCAAAAGGCAAATCTACAACAACAAGCGAACGATTTGTGGCTCTAACAACTGAACTTGCATGATAAATCATTTGATCTAATGTAATAGGTAAAGTTGTTTCATGGCCAGCCATAACGTTAGAGGCTGAATCACCAACTAAAATAATATCAACACCAGCATTATCAACAATTTTTGCCATAGTATAATCATAGGCAGTTAACATGGCAATTTTCTCACCATTGTTTTTCATTTCCGTTAATGATTTTGTGGTAATTTTTTTGTAACTTTTTTTTGCTGCAGACATTCTATATTGTTTAAATCTTAAAAGGTAAAAGTACTAAAAAAAACAGTTTTGTTTTAAAAAGATTTCTTTTAGATATTTTTGAAATTAGATTTATAACTAAGCATTTAAATATAATTTTGAGAAACATTATAATAAGATTATATTTACTTAAAAATTAATCTATTTTGAGCGAGCGTAAAAATAATTCTGAAGCTTACATTCATGAATTAGAAGAAAAAATAGTAGATCTAAGTTTAAGGTTAAAGGGTAAAACCAGCGAATTAAATTCGGTTAGAGAAAGTAATACTAAATCTATTGGTAAATTAATTCATAATTTAAGAAACCCAGTTGGAGTTATTTTTTCTTTTTCGGAGATGATTTTAGAAGATATTGAAGAGTATACTCCTGAAAAATTGGAAAAACATTTGCAAATAATTAAAAATTCAGCCAATTTTTCATTACAACTATTAGCAATAGTTGCAAAATATTCACAGCTGCAATCACCTAATTTAACGTATTCTTTTAAAAGCTTAAACTACACTGAATTAGTGAATGTTATTATAAATGAATTTAACGCTATTTCAGTTGAAAAAAATATTCAAATTGAGCATGTATTTTCTGAGAATCCAATTAGTTTAACCATAGATGCTACTGAAATTTCAATAGCTTTAAGGAATGTAATAAATAACGCATTTCGTTACTCAACTAATAATACATCAATTAAAATAACTGTAAAAGAGAATTTAAACACTGTTGAAACTATAATTATTGATGAAGGAATTGGAATTTCAGAAGAGAATTTACCCGATATTTTTAATGAATTTTTTGTAGTAAATACCTATTCAGAAGATAAACAAAAATGCATTGGGTTAGGTTTGTCAATTGCAAACAAAATTATTAAAGACCATGAAGGAACAATTTCTGTAACAAGCCTTTTAAACAAAGGAACACAAATTAAAATTAGACTTCCTAAAAAATAACTTTTTGTTTTTTATTATAAAGTTACTATATTTAACTATCTATATTTAAATGATATAAAAAATTTAAAAAGAAGTTTTTCACAAATTTAAGGTTTTTGAAAATCTATAAAATTATCCTAAAACCCCTATGCCAACAAAACAAGAATTAGATGATAAATATTTTTGCTTTTTTGAAAACGCACCTATCGCCCTTTGGATAGAAGATTTTTCTGAAGTGAAAAGTTACGTTGAAAAGGAAATTTTAAAAAATAATTTAGATATTAAATCCTTTATTACTGGTAACCATGAAGTTATTCATAAATTAAGTTCTTTAGTAAAAATAAAAGAAGTTAATGCAACTGCAGTTAAGTTATATAAAGCTAAAGATAAATTACATTTATTAAATAATGTATCTAATGTGTTTACAGAAAAATCATTTGTTGGGTTTTCACAACTAGTCACAGATATTTTAACCGGTAAAAAAGAATCTTCAATAATAACTGTTAATAAAAATTTAGAAGGCGAAGAATTTGATGTTTTACTTAAATTTAGTGTTGAATCTAAAAATAAGAGTTTAGAGAATGTAATTGTATCTGCGGAAAATGTTACAGACAAAATTATTTCTAACAGAAAACTTGACACTACTAAAAATCTTTTTTCAAATACACTTTCAAGCATAAAAGATGGTTTTGTAATTTTAGATTATAACTCTAATTATTTATACATAAATCAGGAAGCGGCAGATTTATTAAATATTAAAAACCCACAAGGGCTTATAGGAAAAAATATTTGGAATGAATTTCCAGAGAAAGAAGGCGATACGTTTTACGACTTTTACCATAAAGCAATTGAAACCAGAAAACCAATACAATTTGAAAATTACTTTAGACCTTGGAATCGTTGGTTTGAAAATAGAATTATACCTTCAAATGAAGGTATATTACTTTTTTTTCATGAAATAACCAATAAAAAAAAGTTTGAAGATAAAATTAAAGAAGCTTATAATATTATAAACAAAAGCTCATCTGTTGCAATTTTATGTAGAAACGAATGGAATTTCCCTGTTGAATTTGCATCTGAAAATGTATTCGATCTTTTTGGTTATTCTTACATAGATTTTTTGTCAAATAAAATAAAAATTGCTGAAATAGTATACCCTGAAGATTTAAAATTTATTAGAAATGAATTTTTAAAGTTGATTAAAAGTAACGATTTACAAACAATAAAACCAAAACCTTTTAGAATAATTACTAAAAAAGGTGAAGTTAAATGGATACGATCAAACATTGACACAATTAGAAGTAAAAATAAAAAAATAACTCATATTCAAGGAATTATAGAAGACATTACAGAACAAAAAAACACTGAAGATTTACTATTTGAAAGAACACAACGGTTAAAAGATCAATTTAGTAACACACCGTTGGCATCAATTATGTGGGATTTAGATTATAAAATTTTAGAATGGAACAATTCAGCAGAACGAATTTTTGGATATACTTCAGAAGAAGTAAAAGGTAAAAGTTGTAAAAATTTATTAACCCCACCTCATTTATTTTCTGAGATGAAAGCGCTTAGGGATACATTATTTATTGAGAATTTCAGTTTAAAAAACACCAATGAGAATATTACAAAAAGTGGAAAAATAATAACTTGTGAATGGTATAGTGTTAAGTTAAAAGATGCCAAAAACAATACAATAGGGTCAGCTTGCCTAGTAGATGATATAACGGAACGTGTTAATGCAAAGAAATTAATTGAAAAATCAGAAAAAAAATATAAAGCAATTTTCGAAAAAACAATTGATGCAGTTTTTATACTAAAAGATAACGTGTTTGTTAATTGTAATGAAGCTACTTTAAAAATGTTTGGATATGAAAGTAAAGAATCTTTTTTCCAAATACATCCATCAAAAGTATCACCTGAAACACAAAAAGGAGGGGAAAGTTCGTTTATAAAGGCTGAAAAAATGATGAAAATTGCTTTAGAAAAAGGAAGCAATAGATTTAGATGGAATCATCAACAAAAAAATGGACATGTTTTTCCGGCTGAAGTTTCTCTTACAAGAATTGAAGATGTTGATAACAAAACAACAATACACTGTGTTGTTAAAGATATAACAGATACTGTAAAAAATGAAGAACTTGAACATGTGTTATATAATATTTCAAAAGCTGCATTAACAACAATTGGCTTTCATGAGTTTGGAATGTTTATTAAAAATGAATTGCATAAAATAATTAACACCAATAATTTTTATATAGCACTTTATAATGAAGAAACAGACATGATTTCAACTCCTGTTTTTGTTGATGAAAAAGAAGATGTTGAAGATTTTCCCGCAACAAACTCTTTAACAGGTTACGTAATAAAAACAAAAAAACCTTTATTAATAACTAATAATGAACATTTACAGTTAATTGGGCAAAAAATTGTAGGCTTAATAGGTTCAGCTGCAGAATGTTGGCTGGGAGTTCCTTTGCTTATTAATAATAACTCTATTGGTGCAATAGTTGTACAAAGTTATACAAATGAAAATGCTTATTCTGAAAATGATGTGCAATTATTAGAGTTTGTAGCGGAACAGCTTAATACAACTATACAACGAAAAAAAGCGGAAGATGAATTAAAAATTGCGTTAATAAAAGCCCAAGAATCCGATAAATTAAAATCATCTTTTTTGGCAAATATGAGTCATGAAATTAGAACGCCAATGAATGGAATTATTGGGTTTTCAGAATTATTTTTAGAACCTAATTTATCAGATATAGAAAAACAAAAATATGCTAAAATAGTAATTAGTAGCAGCAAGCAATTGCTGTCTATTGTAAATGATATTTTAGATATTTCAAAAATTGAAGCAGGCGCAGTTCAATTACATTATGAAAGTATAAACTTAAATAAATTGTTAGATAATTTATATAATTTTTACAAGCCTAAAGCTCTAGAATTGAATCTAAAAATCCATCGTGTAAAAGGATTAACAGATTTGGAAAGTTTTATTGAAATTGATAGTGTTAAATTGAATCAGGTTTTAACAAATTTACTGTCAAATGCATTTAAGTTTACTGATGAAGGTAGTGTTGAATTTGGATATCAGCTTATAGGAGATAAACTTCAATTCTATGTGAAAGACACTGGAATAGGTATTGAAAAAAATATTCAAGATAAAATATTTGATCGTTTTATTCAGGCAAATATAGATTTAAAAAAGAAACTTCAAGGAACTGGACTTGGATTGGCCATTTCAAAAAAATTTATAGAACTATTTAAAGGTGAAATTTGGATGGATTCTAATAATAACGGAACCATCATTTATTTTACAATTCCCTATATAAAACCAAAAACATCACTAATAACTTCTGTTGTAGAAGACCAAAAACCAATATTGCAAGTGAAAGATCAAGAATTAACAATTTTAGTAGTTGAAGATGAAGAATACAATATGATGTATATTCATGAATTGTTTTCAAAAACCAATTTTAAAATTATTGAAGCTGATAATGGAAAACAAGCTATTGAATTATCAGATAAATATCCTGAAATTGATTTGATATTGATGGATATTAAAATGCCAATTATGGACGGAAATGAAGCGATGAAAGAGATAAAAAAGAAAAAACCATCACTACCCATAATTGCATTATCTGCCTTTGCCATGGAATCTGATAAAAAAGATGCTATAAAAGATGGGTTTGATGCATATTTAACAAAGCCAATTGATAAAAAGTTGCTTTTCAGCGTTATTGGTAAACACACCAATTAAATACAAAACTATTGCTTAAATTTTATTATTAAAAAAGAGCAAAAGAAGGCTGTGAGTTTTATAAATAATAAAACAATATATTAAAGAAGAGTAATTTTAATTCTATATTTTAGCGATAAATTCATTAAAAATTAATGCCTTCAACGAACAAACAGATATTAAATCCAAATAAGTGGATAGAACTTCATGCAGATTATTTGTACAATTATACCATTAGTAGAATTAACAATGAAGATTTAGCAAAAGACATTATCCAAGATACTTTTTTTGCCGCGTTAAAAGCCCAAACTAATTTTAAAGGTTTAGCCAGTGAACGAACTTGGTTAATTTCTATACTAAAAAGAAAAATTATTGATCATTATCGTAAAATAAATTCAACAAAAGGCAAAGCTGAAGTTAAAATGAATTTTTATTCGGATGGAGATAGAGAAGGAGAATGGATTGAAGAACGAGCACCAAGTTCTTGGGGAAGTGAAATTGAACAAGTTATTGAAAATGATGAATTAAGTGAAGCCCTAGAAAATTGTATTGAAAATTTACCAGAGAAATATGCTATGGTTTTTAGAATGAAAACAATTCAACAGTTTGAAACTGAGGAGATTTGTAAGGAGTTAGATATTACATCGTCCAATCTTTGGGTAATTATCCATAGAGCCAGAACTCAGTTAAGAAAATGCATGGAAGAAAGTTGGTTTAAAAATTAAAGAATACAAAAAATGAAAATAAGCTGCGACGAAGCAACAAAAATTTGTGATAAAAGTCAATACAGAGAAGCTTCATTATGGGAAAAAATTAAATTAAATTTTCATTTGTTTTTATGTAAAAAGTGTGGACTTTATTCAAAACAAAATGGAATATTAACGAAATGTTATGAGCTTCATAAAGATTCTGAAAGCAGAAAAAAACACTGTTTAACGGAAGAAGATAAAAAATATTTAGAACAAGAGTTGAAGGCTAGAATATAGCACATATATTTAAAATCATATTGAAACCCACTAACAGATTATATTTTTACCAACCTAAATTTATTTCAAAATAATAGATTTTTATTAAACCTCATTTATATTTTTAGAAAATGAATTTTTTACCTGATAATATTGACAAATATGTTGTAGCTCATTCTCAAAAAGAACCAGAATTATTACAACAATTAAATAAAGAAACTTGGCAAAAAGTATTAAATCCTCGTATGCTAAGTGGTGCTTTTCAAGGACGTGTTTTATCTATGATTTCTAAATTAATACAACCAACTAGTATTTTAGAAATTGGAACTTACACAGGGTATTCAGCTTTATGTTTGGCAGAAGGAATAAAAAAAAATGGTACGCTTTATACCATTGATAAAAATGAAGAATTAGAAGGTTTTGCAAAAAAATATTTTGATAAATCAAATTATCAAAATCAAATAAAACAATTTATTGGGGATGCATTAAACATTATACCTACATTAAATCATAAATTTGACTTGGTTTTTATTGATGCTGATAAATCAAATTACGTAAATTATTTCAATTTAATAATTGACAAAATGAACCCCGGAGGTGTTATTTTATCAGATAATGTATTGTGGAGTGGTAAAATTGTTGAAGAAATTAACCCTAAAGATACAGATACAAAAATATTGATTGAATACAATAAGTTGTTAAATTCTGATACTAGAATTGAAACTGTACTATTGCCAATTAGAGACGGGTTAACAATAAGTAGAGTTAAATAATATTAGCGTTTTAAAACTGAAAACTCAATTATTTTATAAAAAATAAGTGCAACTAAATAGCCTAAAAGCATTCCGAACAATATATCAATAGGGAAATGAACGGCTAAATAAATTCTACTGTACGCAAATAATATTGGGAATAAAAACAGTACATAAGCGTATTTATACTTTTTTTTCAAAATCCAAAATAGTATAAATGTAATAGTAAAAGATACGGTTGAATGCCCTGAAACAAAACTAAAATCATTTTGTTCAACTAAAACTCTAATAGAATTATTTATAGAACTATCGTTAAGGGGCCTAAGTCTTTGAATATAATTTTTAATAATAGATACAATCAATAAAGAAAAAACACCACTTAAAACTGTAATTAAAGTAATTAGGATTGTTTTTTTGAACCCAAATGACTTATAACCTAAATAAAAAAACAAAAAAACTAAAGGAATCCAAGGAAGTGGATTTGTAATAAAAAGCCAAAAAGCATCCCAAGTTATAGAACCCTTTGAATGTAAGAAAAGGAGTAATTGTTTATCGTAATTAACAAGTGAATTAAAAAAATCCAAGATTATTTATTTCTTTTTACAGGCCCAGTGATATCATCAATAATAGTATCTTTTATTTTTGAAACAGGTCTGCTAAAGTCATCAAAATTATCTTTCACCTTGTTTATTTCCTTCCTAATATTTGTTGCTATATCAATGTCAATATCGTTCTTTTCAGCACTGTTTTTAATTTCTCGCTTAATATCATTGGTTGCATCTTTAATTTGACGCATCCCTTTTCCAAGTCCACGAGCTATTTCTGGTAGTTTATCAGCACCAAATAGCATTACGGTAATAACAAGAACTACAAATATTTCAGCTCCGCTAATAAATAGAAACATAATAAATTAATTTAGATAGCAAAGGTAGTTAAAAAAGAGTTCGAAATTATACAGAAACTCATTTTGAATATTTTATAAATATTTAAAAACCCATTGAACCTGTTTTATAAACGGTATTAAATAACAATCCATCTTCTGAAAAACCATTGATAATAAACTGGAATTCATTTGAAAACTCATTTGTTGGAATTTTAATAATCGTTTCACCTTTTTCATTAGTTTGAAGATTGTTTTTCCAATCAATTTCCGACCAATTATAAGCATCTTCAGTATAAATATTATACATTGGTTTATAATAATCCGTTGCTCTATCAAAACCTGTAAGTAGTATTAAATCTTTATAAAGTGTTTTCCCGTATTTATAATATTTGTGGTTTCCTTTTTTACGATAAATTTTAAGAATTCCTCCTACAGCATTTATTCCCCCTCCAGCTCCAAATCTATTTATCAATATTTCATCTATGTCAACCATACTAATAGATTCTAGAATTTCAATTTGACTTTCTTCATCCAATATTACGTCATCTATATATAAAATTGGCTTTGGTTGACTCTGCCCATCTAAAGCAGCAAAAGATATTATTGCATTTCTAACTTTAAGATAGCAGTCAGGACAATTACCTTTTACCATTCCTAAATTCTGAAAGTAATGCAATAAATTTAGATAATTATCTTGAATACGTTCAGTAACTTTTATACTTTGGTAAAAACCGGCAGCAATTACTCTATGTTTACTTGCCAAATCCATTTCATCATCATAAAAAGTTCTTTCTCTTTTAGATTTCACTGTTTTTAAAATAACCTGTTTTAAAACTTCTACATTAGGATACTTAGTAAAATTTGAAACACTTGATTCTTCATTTGAAACAACTATTTCTGCTTTAATAATTGGATTTTGGTTCATATTATTTGGTATGAAGCTAAACTTATTAATAATTGTAGAATCAGGAATAAAAGAAACTTTTAAAGGTTTTACCAACGGAGATTTGTTTTTAATTAAGGCTATTTTAATAGAATCATTTTTATAACCAAAAACATTTTCAAATGAAAATTGATTGTTTTCATTAATTTCACTGGAGGCAATTAAACCACCTTTTTTTGACATAATACCCATATTATATCCTTTTGGATACCATTTTATTTTACCATTTACTGTAAAACCACTTTCAAATTTATAAAGTTCTTCTGGATTTATTTCTTTGATTTTTTCTTCTAAAGAATATGCACTCCATCCTTGATTTAATAATAATAAATCTAAAAATTCTTTCTTTTTTTGACTTGAATTTTCAAAATAATAAGACGGATTTTCTATAGTTCCTTTTATATATGGTGTTAATAAAAAAGCACTTTTAATTGTCTGATTTTCATGAAAATTCTTTGAGTTTTTAGGAAGTACTGAAATGCTTAATTGAGATAAAACTGGCTCTAATTTTGAATTTAAAGTTTTAAT
>NZ_JBFFOE010000070.1:0-13670 GCF_041562875.1 Lutibacter sp.
ATTTATTTAATGCAACAATTCTGGTTTACTAAGTATCAATTCTATCTTTTTTATAATTACGGTAATCTGATTCATTTGTAATTCTATATTTCTAAAATAGATGCTAATATCTCTGTTAACCCAACTTTCTGAAATGACCCTTGCACCCAAACTAATTCTTAAAACAGCACTTTGAAAATCATTACTATATTTTACATTAACTGCTTGCCCTATATGACATTTTTGGGCAGCAAGTCTAATAATTTCTAAAGAAGATTCTTCAAATTGATTGGAGATGTCAGAATTTAACAATGTATAGAGTTTTTTTACCTGATCAATACTTAATACTTCCTTATCTTTAAGAATAAAGAAAGGAAAAATGGTTCTAATGTTTCTTAGTCCAAATTCTTCACTGTTGTAAGTTTTAATTTTTGTTTCATCTCTATAAATTGGCTCTAAAAAAGAAGCCTCTTTAATAGAATCTTCAACGAAATTACAAAACATCTCAATTCCCAAATTTCTATATAAAATAGGTGTTTTATAATACCTGTCCATTTCAACTATGGCAGCATTCCATCTCATATATGAGCCATAATTAAATCCGTCAGATAAATCTTTTGAACAGAACCAAGAGATTGGCCAATCTGAATGATTGTAATAATTGGTTAACCCTTTTGGTAACGTATTTTTCACAGAATCAATAGATTTGCTAACATTTTTAGGTACAATTAAGGCACCAGAATAAGGAGGCCCCGTAAAGTATTTACTTCCGGTAATGCTAACAATAAATCCTTTATTTAAATAATTTTGAATGTCTCTTGGGTCTAACCTAAGTTGTGCTCCATCAACAATAATTTGCATGGATAAATTTTTGAGCTTATTTAAACTTTGAATCATTTCTTTGCTAGGTGATTGATAGCCTAATTTTGATTGATCCATGGCATGCAATACAATATGTCTTCCTAATTCATTGGTTTTTGAAATAGCCGTAAAAACTTCTTTGTCTAGTTGCAATGATGATTTTAAGTCGCCATTTTCATCTCTTAAAGATATTTCAATCAAATTAATATCTCTAAAACCTTCAATTTTATCACCTTTTATCACCGGATAATTTAGCGCTGTGTTATTTTCAAAATGCATTCCTTTTAACGCAGCAGGTACGCCACTACCTGTTTCTTCAGAAGCCACTAAAACATGTGTAATTTCTTTATCAGAAATAATTTGGGTAATTGCTGCTATTTGTAGCGCAGAATCTGTACCCGATGACGAAAAAATTATTTGACATTCCTCATCTATTTTAAGGGCTTTTCTAAGGTTATTTTTTAGTAATTCTGAAAATTCAATGGTTGTTTTTTTGAAACCATTTTTTAAGCTATTTTGAATTAGTATATTTCTAACCTTGTCTGTTTTATCAAAAGCAAAATTTGATACACTTGTTGCTGTAGATGAAGCAAAAGTAAAAGCATCAGGCCTTGGAAATGGTCGGCAACCATATTTATTTAATAATTCAAATTCGTCAATATTCAATCTAAGATCACCACCCGACATTAATAAATATTCTGTTGGTTTTGCAAGGCTTTCAAGAATTGGTTTCCAAGATTCTTTAACTATTTTTTTTGAGTTATTTATTCCGTGTATAGATTGTAATTCTTTATGTTTTAATATAGATTTTATTTCTAAATTTTCCTCATTTTGGATCATATCAATTAAAAAATGATCAAGTTTTTTTAATTTTTCTTTATCCTCTTTTGGTAATAATTCATAAAATATTTTGGTAACTTTTAGAGCAGCTATATCACATAAAACAGTATCAGATTTATCTTTTCCCAAAGCTTTATACCAAAGTTGCCATTCAATACCGTATCTTAAATAAATTAAAGCTAAAACAGGTTTATCTAAAAATGATGAGCCAATTTTAATTGATTTGTTTGGAACAATTTTAAATAGATTGGGTTCACTTTTAGAAGTAATAATATTTATATTGTTTATCTTGGGTACAGTATTAAACCTTTTTAAAACTCTAACCAGATAATTCACATTTTCTTTTTCAAATAAACTTGTTCTTTTATATTGATCTTCAATAAGAATATTTTCTTTCATAGGTGTTTTAATTAAAACTGTAAAATTGTTAAAATAAATAGTACAGTGTTTAAATTTAGAAAATTAGATTGTGAATAATTAATCATTTTTCAAAAGTATAGTATTTTCACATATAATTTATAAATATATGGACTAGTTATGTAACAATTAAAACCTTTTAGTGGCTACAAATGTAAAAATTTATAAAAAAAGCGGACTGGTTTATATTCGTTTTTAGAAATAATTTATTTCAAATAACGTCCTTTCGTGTTTTTACGATAAAATAAGGTGGTTATTAAAATTTAATTCAATATAACAAAGACTTACAAGTGCTTGTAAGTTTTTGTTATGCTAGCCTATTACTTAAAGTAACAACTTGAAATCAATAATTCATTACGCAATTATTAGAAAATCAAAGCATTAATTTTTTTCTTTTTGAAAGCCACACATGTCAATTTGTTTTTAGTTTTTCGTGAAATTAGCGGAAGTTCAAGATGTTATTTAAGGTATCGAAAAAAGAATACATTGAATATGTTTAAATTTTAATAAAATCCTCTATCAAAAAGTCCAAATTAGTTTGAAGATGTACATTTAAAATGACAGCTTATAGAAAGTAAAGCATGAACTTTCAAAAAAAATATTCCCTTAAAATGTAAGAATAATGTAAGTTATTAAAATAATTATGTAACAAATTTACTAACTTTAATGTCGAATTTTGCACCGTTAAACAACTTATTATCAATTAATCAGTAAAATTAAAATAAAATGAAAAAAAGAAATTTATTTTTAGGATTGGCGTTAGCCGCCTTAGTATTTACATCTTGTAAAGATGAAAAAGTAACTGCAGCGGAAAAATCAGTAGACACATATGTAATTTATGTAGATTCAATAGGAAATATTGAAGCAGCAGAAGTTAAAGCAAATTGGCAAGCAATTGATGAAGCTTATCAAATAAAAGTTGTTGAAGCTGATTTGGCATTGGAAAATTTAAAAGAAACAGAAGCAGCACAGGCAAGAATTGATGCAAGTAAAGCTAAATTTGCTGCTTTGCAAGCACAAATTGAAGCAGATATGCAAGCCGAAGCTATGGCAAACTCTAAACAATTATTGAGAAACACATTATTTGGTGAAGGAAAAATTGGTGATGACATGAATTTTGGTTGGGTAAACAAGGATAATATTCTTGCAGTTTACGATCAATTTGTAAATACTGCTCAAGACAACAAAGACAGTTATTCTCGTGAAGACTGGGATGAAATTAAATTAATGTATGAAGCACTTGACAGTAGAAAAAATACTGTGGAAAAAGAAGGACTTACTTCAGCCGACAACATAAAAATTGCAGGATTAAAATTAAAATTTGCCCCGTTATATACATTTAATAGAATGGGTGCGAAAACGGAAGAAATGAAAAAAGCTAAAGAATAAAAACTGTTTGGTTAATTAATGTAAAAAATGGCAGTCAGAAATGACTGTCATTTTTTTTGCAATTAATTGATAGGTGTTTTATTATTTATACTTTAAATTTATCATAATGAGGAGACTGATCAGTAAGGCTTTCTGCACTTGAACTTCCCTTCTTGACTGAAGTTACAACTGCAATTCAATAATTAAATACTCAATTATTATAAAATCAATAAGTTAATTTTTATAGCTTCTGGAAAATTATAGCTTTCAATTTCTTTTTAATGTTTGTTCTTTTGATTTACCTATACCCTTCCGTAAAATCACTGGAAGTTTAAGATGTTACTTAGGTATTAAAAAAAATCCACTTTTACTGACGGTTACAAGGGGCAATTTGTTTAATTGAAACACCTTATTTGTATCTAATATTTAATTAACTATATTCGTAATGGAAATTGTATAAGTTCAATCAAACTTATTTATTTCAAGTTAAATTACTTAAAAAAGAAAACATAAACTTCATAAATAAATTTAAAACCTTAACCATGAATATAAATACCTTTAAAATTCTCGTATTTGTTTGCCTTTTCTCTTTTCATTTTAATGGAGAAGCACAAATAAATTGGACGAACGATGGTGATTCTTATTATAGTTTAGACAAAAACCAATTGGTTACCTACACGCTTCCTAACAATGATGTGAAAACAGTCATCTCAAAAGAGCAACTTACTCCAGCAGATAAATCAGAACCTATTAATGTCGCTCATTTTTCATTCTCTTCAGACCAACAAAAAGTGTTATTATTTACAAATACTAAAAAAGTTTGGAGACTAAATACGAAAGGCGACTATTGGGTTTTTGACTTTAAAACAAAAGCTTTGACTCAAATTGGGAAGACCTTACCAACTTCATCTTTGATGTTTGCCAAATTCTCTCCAGATGGGAAAACTATAGCTTATGTTTCCGAAAACAATTTATACAGTGAAGATTACGCAAGTGGTAAAATTCAATCATTAACTACGGATGGCACTGTTACCTTAATAAATGGAACTTTTGATTGGGCCTATGAGGAAGAATTTGCTTGTAGAGATGGATTCCGTTGGAGTCCAGACAGTAAATCTATTGCCTATTGGCAAATTGATGCAAGTGCTATCAAAAAGTTTTATATGATTAACAATACAGATGCTATCTATTCGCAATTAGTACCTTTAGAATATCCTAAAGTTGGTGAAAAACCTTCCGCTTGTAAGGTAGGTGTTGTGAAGCTTTCTGATGCCAAAACAACTTGGATGAATATTCCAGGTGATGCATCTCAAAATTATTTAGTGAGAATGGAGTTTATTCCAACTACCAACAAGCTATTAATACAGCAATTAAACAGAAAGCAAAATAAGAGTAAATTATACATTGCAGATCCTTTCAAAGGAAACACAAATATGATTCAAGAAGAATCTGATGAAGCTTGGGTAGATCTATTTCAATTAGGAAATCCATATCAAATAGATTATACAAATAGTTTTAGTTTCCTAAAAGAAACAAATAGCATTCTTTGGGCATCAGAAAAAGATGGATGGAGACACTTATACCAAGTTTCTTTGGAAGGAAAGCCTGAAGTTCTCATCACAAATGGTGAATATGATGTTATTGATTTAAAACACATCAACGCAAAAGAAGGATATGTGTATTATTTAGCCTCACCTGATAATGCTACTCAAAAGTATTTATATAAAACCAAATTAAATGGAAAAGGAAAAAACGAATTATTAAGTCCTGAAAGTTTAAAAGGAACTCATGATTATTCTTTTTCTACTAATGGTAAATATGCCGAACATACTTTCTCAAACCACTACACTCCAATAGCTAAAGAGTTTATTACTGTTGCTAATCAGAAAGCTTTAAGCGAAGAAGAAAGTATTGTTAATAATGTTAAAAAACTCGAAGGAAAAGCAACCACTGAGTTTTTTACTATTACAACTGCAGATAATATTGAGATGGACGGGTGGATGGTGAAACCAACTAATTTCGATCCAAATAAAAAATATCCTGTGGTGTTTTATGTTTATTCTGAACCTGCTAGTACTACGGTAAACGATAACTATTATGCTGGTAGAAATTGGTTTTACAATGGAAATATGGCAGAAGATGGGTATATCTATATTTCTCTAGACAACAGAGGTACTCCTGCTCCAAAAGGACGCGCATGGAGAAAGTCTATTTACAGAAAAATTGGAGTAATTAATATAAACGATCAAGCTATGGCAGCCAAAGAAATTTTGAAATGGAACTTTGTTGATGCCCAGCGAGTAGCAGTTTGGGGCCATAGTGGAGGAGGATCTGCCACATTAAATTTGATGTTTAGATATCCTGAGATTTACAAAACGGGAATTTCACTCGCTGCTGTTGCAAATCAATTAACTTATGATAACATTTATCAAGAACGTTATATGGGTTTACCTCAAGAAAATATGGATGATTTTATTGAAGGTTCACCCGTTACATATGCCAAAAATTTAGAAGGAAATTTATTGTATATTCATGGCACTGGAGATGATAATGTTCATTATCAAAATGCTGAATTATTATTAAACGAATTGATAAAACATAACAAGCAATTTCAATTTATGCCTTATCCAAACAGATCTCATGGATTTAGAGAAGGAGAAGGAACATGGCAACATTTGTCAACTTTATATACAAATTACTTAAAACTACACTGCCCTCCAGGAGGAAGATAAATTTTAGTTAAAACGTAGTGTTTTTTAATTAATGAAAGGTTAACTGTTAGCCATTCGGCAAGTTTATAAAACATTTCAAAAACTCCTTTCTTAAGGAGTTTTTGTTTTTAATGAGACTATTTGTTGCTTCAAAATTCTTTAATTTTAATCACCTTAATAAAATAGAAATTTCAAACAAAACCTTACAGAAACCATGCGCATAAAAAAAGGTTCTAAGAAAAAGATATTGAAACCATAGTAAATCTTGGAAACTAAAAAAGCCTCTACATTTCTGTAAAGGCTTTATCAAAAGTAGCTTCCCCTATTACTCGGAGTTGCAACCAACTTTTTGTAAAATTACGGATTAAAGTGGTGAACCAATGTCTTTAAAACAAACTACATTGTTGTAATAAGCACACTTTATGCTGATTATATAAAATAACATAGAAACTTGGACACCCAACAATTCCACATAAAATAATAATTTCATTAAGGATATAAATATAGAAAAAGGACACTTACTATTGTATTACAAATGCGTATATAACATTGAAGGAACCTTATTTTCAACCGCTTTGAATATCAGTCCGCACGATTTGCTGTTTACCGCAATTATGGCTGTGATTGGTGCTGTGGTAAGATTTTTTGTTTCCTATATTTTGAGGAAATTATTTTTCGGATTCAGATAAATCAAGAAATGGCTAATGTAATTACATTGTAACCAAAAGTTTAGACAAATTTATAATTAATTTTTATTATAATGAGCTCAAATCTTGCGCATAAAAATGATTCAAATAAAAACCCGGCTTTTACAAGTCGGGTTTTTAAAATTATGCTATTTAAATGATATTAAAAATATCAAAATATGTTTTTTAAATAGTTGGTATCATTAACACTATAGAAGCAAAAGTAGTCACTTTTCCTGTTTCTACAGTGATTAAGGTTGATTCATAATCATCATAAGCATCTTGGTTAACAATTTTCAATTTATAATCTCCAGCTGCAAGTCCCTGAATTAAAAAGTCACCATCTGCATTTGTTTCACTATTTGTCACAAATACATCGCCGGCAGTGTAAACCTGAACTATTGCTTTCTCTAAATTATTAATAGCACTTAATCCGTCCACTAAAAATTCTCCTGATACATTTCCTTCAATTGATCCTGAATTCACTTCTGCATTAACCCTAATCACGGGTTTTAAATTGTACATACCAGCACCTGTCATTACAATTGAATTTTGCACATCCCAGTCAAGAATAAATGTATAAGAAAAACCGGGCTCCAAAGTGGTGTTCATATTTAATTTTAAACCTGATTGCATAGCGCTTGGTGTACTAAGGGCCATCATTTCCGCTTGTCCTTCTATTTTAAGCGTATTCCCGTCTCCTAAAACCAATCTTATTTGTTTTAACATCCCTGAAGGGATTATTTGATCTGTCAATAAAAGGCTATTCCCTGCAATAAGTGTCGTTAAATCAACATTTATTGGATAATCTTCCGGAGTACCAAAACTCACCCAACCAGATTCGTTATCACTATTGTTATACTGAATATCTACAATTTCAACATTCACTTCTGAATAATCTCCAGGTGCGTCAACCAATTTTAATTGAACACTTGCTGTATTGCTTTCATTATCGTTAGCACAACCTTGGGCTCCTAACATTACAACTATTGCTGCAATTGCTACAAAATAAATTTTTTTAAATTTCATCTTATTTATGTTTTAAATTAATAGTAAACTATATTTAAATATAGAGATACAAAGTTGCAAAGTTTATAACACAAATATGTTACACAACTTTGAATAAAAATTGCATAATTCACACATCCATTTTAGAGATATTACTAAAATCAAAATATTTCAATATGTAAAATAAAAAAAGAGATTTCAACCAAAACCTTGCGCATAAAAAAAGGTTCCAAAACGAATTGTCTTGAAACCCAAAGTAAATCTTGGAAACTAAAAAAGCCTCTACATTTCTGTAAAGGCTTTATCAAAAGTAGCTCCCCCTATTACTCGAAGTTGCAACCATGCTTCCGTATTTTTACGATTAATAGAGGTGGTTTTTTAATATACTTCAAGGTCAAAGTTCACATTTTAAATAAGTCATTTCATTAAATTGATGTGGTTTTTTTAATTTGATTAATCAAGTTTATTAAAAGGTAACCCTTTTTGTAAATTATTTATAATAAGCTGCCCTTCAGCGTTAATAGAATAAGGACTATTTAATTTCATGTTCGGTATTATAAGAGTTTTTGGATTGTCAATAGTACTCCAAGTAAAACCTTCCATAACACTGATAGCAGTATCATCTGAAGAGGAATACCCCCCAATAGACTCCCCTCCAATGTTATCTTCATAAAAATATAATCGGTAATAATGAGAATCGTTAGAGCTGCTTAGTTCCCAACTACCTAATAATTCATCAGCCTGATGAATCTCATCATCACTTGCGCAAGATGAAATTGCAGTGATAAATATAAATATAAGTATTCTTAAAGTTTTCATAGCTTTTTTATTAAAAGTATTATTAATCTTATTCGATGAGGTACAGGTGTTTACATGAATAAATATACAGCTTTGAATCCTAAGAAACATTCTAAATTACCTTCAAATATGGATTATAAAAACCTGTTAGATAGAAATATTCAATAGGTTTTTTTATTTAAGTTAATTCTGTAATTTAACACAATAAAAAAGAGAATGACCTTATATGTATTTAATAGGTTTAGCGAAGAGGAACAGCTAAAAATGGTTTTGGGTATCGTGTAAATCATTTGCAAAAAGGTTCCAAAACGAATTGCCTTATAAACAAAAAGCCTTAACAAATTAATGTTAAGACTCGTTTTGCTCCCCCTCTTGGACTCGAACCAAGGACCCTCTGATTAACAGTCAGATGCTCTAACCAACTGAGCTAAGGAGGAATTTATTCTCTTTTGCGAGTGCAAATATACAAGGTTTTATACTTTCTGCAAGATTTTTTATAAAAAAAAGTACTCTTTTTTGATTTTTTTTTTACATTTTCACTAAGTATCTGAAAACTAAACTTTAAAAGTATAAATAAATGAGTGGTAGTTTTATTAAGTTTTCATTATTTACTTCAAAAAAAACATATAAAACACAACATATTTACTATTATCTAACTATTCTTATTAAAAATATAATAATTACAATAATGCTTTTAATAAATCGATGGTTTTGTTAAAAATTGTATTTTAGCCACTACTAAACAAATCATTGACTATTAATATTAAATATGGATAAATTTTCATTTTTAAATACCGTACATACAGGTTACATAGCTGATTTATACGACCAGTATTTAATAAATCCAGATACTTTAGAACCCAGTTGGAAAAGTTTTTTTCAAGGCTATGATTTTGCCAATGAAAAATATTCAATAACTGATGAAAGTTCCGATTTTGAAGTTCCTGAAAATGTTTTGAAGGAATTTAAAGTGCTCGACTTAATTAATGGCTACAGAACAAGAGGTCATTTATTTACTAAAACAAATCCTGTTCGTGAGCGAAGAAAATATACACCTACACTTGCTATTGAAAATTTTGGATTGTCTGAAAAAGATTTAGATACCGTTTTTGATGCTGGTGATATTATTGGAACAGGGAAAGCGAATTTACGTACAATAATTAAACATTTAGAAACTGTTTATTGTGATTCTATTGGGGTTGAATATATGTATATTCGAAATCCTGAAGAAATTAAGTGGTTTCAAAAACAGCTGAACAAAAACTCAAACCACCCTGATTATACGCCAGAAACAAAAAGATATGTGCTGCAAAAGTTAAATCAAGCAGTCACTTTTGAAAACTTTCTGCAAACCAAATATGTAGGCCAAAAGCGTTTTTCATTAGAAGGAGGCGAAACTTTAATTCCTGCAATGGGAGCTATTATCCGTTTGGCCGCAGAGAATTACAATGTTAAAGAGTTTGTTTTCGGGATGGCTCATAGAGGTCGTTTAAATACACTGATTAATATTTTTAGAAAACCTATTCGAGATTTATTTAGTGAATTTGAAGGGAAAGATTTTGAAGAAAAAGATTTTGATGGCGATGTAAAATACCATTTAGGGTTAACCATAACCAAAACTTTAAAAAACAATACGGAATTGAAGATGAATTTAGTTCCAAATCCTTCTCACTTAGAAACGGTTGGGCCTATTGTTGAAGGAATTTCACGTGCTAAAATAGACAAAACTTATAATGGTGATAATTCAAAATTACTTCCAATAATTGTTCATGGTGATGCTGCTATTGCAGGTCAGGGATTGGTGTATGAAGTCACTCAAATGAGTCAATTAAAAGGATATTCAACCGGTGGAACTATTCATATTGTAGTAAATAATCAAATTGGCTTTACTACCAATTATTTAGATGCGCGCTCAAGTACGTATTGTACAGATGTTGCAAAAGTAACTTTATCGCCTGTTTTACACGTAAATGCTGATGATGTGGAAGCTGTTACGCATGCCGTAGAAATTGCACTTAATTTTAGAATGCAATTCAAAAGAGATATTTTTATTGATTTATTGGGCTATAGGAAATACGGGCATAATGAAGGTGATGAGCCTCGTTTTACACAACCTAAATTGTACAAAGCAATTTCAAAGCATTCAAACCCGAGAGATATTTATGCTGAAAAATTAATTGCTGAAGGTGTAATTGATACTGCTTATTTAAACAAATCTATTGAAGAATTCAAAAATTTATTAGAAGAGGAATACAATGAATCAAAAAAAATTGAAACCTCTAAAATTCGTGAATTCATGCAAGACACTTGGGAAAGTTTTGCCAGAAGAGATTTGGATTCTATGTTAATTTCTGAAAATACTACGTATCCAAAATCTAAATTAGAAACTATTGCAAAAATTGTTTCAACAGTTCCCGAAGGCGTTAAGTTTTTACGAAAAGCAGAGAAAATTTTACGAGACAGAAATAACATGGTTTTTGAAACCAATAAAATTGATTGGGGAATGGGCGAAACCTTAGCCTATGGAAGTTTATTGCAAGAAGGTTTTGATGTTCGTATTTCTGGTCAGGATGTTGAGCGTGGTACATTTAGCCATCGTCACGCAATTTTACGTGATGAAATTTCAGAAGAGCGTATCAACTTATTAAATACAATTAGTGACAAACAAGGTAAAATGGAAATTTACAACTCCTTATTATCTGAATATGGTGTGCTTGGTTTTGACTATGGTTATGCGATGGCAAACCCAAATTCGTTAACCATTTGGGAAGCTCAATTTGGAGATTTTAGTAACGGTGCACAAATTATTTTCGATCAATATATGTCGGCTGCAGAAGATAAATGGAAACTACAAAATGGTATTGTAGTATTGCTTCCTCATGGCTATGAAGGACAAGGTTCTGAACATTCATCAGCACGTATGGAACGTTTTTTACAATTATGCGCCATAGACAATATGAATATAGCAGATTGTACAACACCGGCAAATTTCTATCATTTACTGCGTCGTCAAATGAAACGCGATTTTAGAAAACCATTAATTGTATTTACACCCAAAAGTTTATTGCGTCATCCTTTAGCAACCTCAACATTAGAAGAGTTTTCTGAAGGTAGTTTTCAAGAAGTGATTGATGATATTATAGAACCTAAAAATGTAACTAAATTAGTATTTTGTACTGGTAAATTTTATTACGATTTATTAGCAGAGCGTACTAATTTAGATAGAAATGATGTTGCTTTAGTGAGAATTGAACAATTATTTCCTTTGCATTTAGAAAAATTACAACAAGTAATTGATAAGTATCCAAATGTAAAAAATTATGTTTGGGCTCAAGAAGAACCTGAAAATATGGGTGCATGGAGTTTTATGTTGCAACGTTTTAGATTGGTACAATTAGAGGTTGCATCACAACCTTTTTATGCTGTACCAGCGGCAGGCTCAACAGCAAGGTTTAAAAGAAGACACCAACGTATTATTGATAACGTATTTGAAACAAGTCATACAAATTTTGACTCATAAGAAAATATTTTATAGCGAACAGTAAATTTTTACTGCTAAAAAATATAATGAGAACATTTAAAACTAACTAATAAAAATTCGTCTATAAAGACAAAAAACTAATAAGATGATTTTAGAAATGAAAGTTCCCTCTCCGGGAGAGTCTATTACAGAAGTAGAAATTGCAACTTGGCTTGTTGCAAATGGTGATTATGTTGAAAAAGATCAACCAATTGCCGAAGTTGATTCAGACAAGGCAACATTAGAATTACCTGCTGAAGAAAGTGGTATAATTACTTTAAAAGCTGAAGAAGGTGATACTGTAGCTGTTGGTGCAGTGGTATGTTTAATAGATGTGGATGGTAAAAAACCTGAAGGCGCAACTACTAAAGAGGTGAAAACTGAAGTGCCAAAAGCTATTGAAAAGAAAGAGGAAAAATTGGTTACTTCAAGCGCAGTAGAGAAGACGTACGCAAGTGGAACTACTTCGCCAGCTTCAAAGAAAATTTTAGATGAAAAAGGAATTCCTGCTTCAGAAGTAAAGGGAACTGGGCGCGATGGTAGAATTACAAAGGACGATGCTGTAAATGCAACTCCAAGTATGGGAACTCCTACTGGTGGATCACGTAGTTCTGAACGTGTAAAAATGACTATGCTTCGCAGAAAAGTAGCACAACGTTTGGTAGCTGTAAAAAATGAAACTGCCATGCTTACTACTTTTAATGAAGTAGATATGAAGCCAATTTTTGATTTACGGAATGAATATAAAGAAGCATTTAAGGCTAAACACGGAGTTGGATTAGGATTTATGAGCTTCTTTACATTAGCAGTTGTAAGAGCTTTAGAGTTATACCCTGATGTAAATTCAATGTTAGATGGTGATTATAAAATATTACACGATTTTAAAGATATATCAATTGCAGTTTCTGGACCAAAAGGTTTAATGGTTCCAGTAATTAGAAATGCTGAAAATTTAACATTTAGAGGTGTTGAGAATGAGGTGAAGCGTTTAGCACTTAGAGCGCGTGACGGACAAATTACGGTTGATGAAATGACTGGTGGAACTTTTACCATTACTAATGGAGGTGTTTTTGGATCTATGTTATCTACACCAATTATAAACCCACCTCAAAGTGGAATTTTAGGAATGCATAATATTGTTGAAAGACCGATAGCTGTGAATGGTGAAGTTGTTATTAGGCCAATTATGTATGTTGCTTTATCTTATGATCATAGAGTTATTGATGGAAGAGAATCTGTTGGGTTTTTAGTTGCTGTGAAAGAAGCTTTAGAAAATCCAGTTGAAATTTTATTGAATAATGACCCTAAAAAAGGATTGGAATTATAACTTATTTTATTGAATAATTAATATATCACCATTTTTTACGAAATGTAACATTTGTCATATATTATATATTTTATTAAAAGTATATTCGAACCTTACTAAACAATCAGAATAATTATGAGAAAAAATTTATTATTATTAGTTGCTGTGGTTATGGC
>NZ_JBFFOE010000071.1:0-13522 GCF_041562875.1 Lutibacter sp.
AAGAAAATCATATTCAACTCGTTCAAAAAGGAATTGATTTTTTAAAAAATAGCAATACTAAAAAAGTTGTTTTATCAAGAATGGAAATGCTTGAAATTGAAAAAGTAGATGTTATTAATACCTTAAAAAAAATATTGAATAGTTACAAAAATGCTTTTGTGTATTTGTGGTTTCATCCACATATTGGATTATGGATGGGTGCAAGTCCTGAACAATTAATAAGTGTAAGTCAAAATAAATTTGAAACAATGGCTTTGGCAGGAACTCAACTTTATAAAGATGCTACCAATGTTATTTGGAAGGATAAAGAAAAGCAAGAACAGCAATTTGTAACAGATTATATTCTAGAAAACATAAAAAATAGTATTGATGTTATTAAAGTTTCAGAAGCATACACTGTAAAAGCTGGAAATTTATTGCATATTAGAACAGATATTTCTGGAGAATTAAAAGCAACTAGTTCATTAGGTAATTTGGTTGCTTCATTACATCCAACACCTGCAGTTTGTGGATTGCCTAAAGAGAAAGCAATCAAATTTATTTTAGAAAATGAAGCATATCATAGAACTTATTATACGGGTTATTTAGGAGAATTGAACATTGATAATAGCACCAGTTTATTTGTAAATTTGCGTTGTATGCAATTAAATAAAAATACAGCTTCAATTTATATTGGTGGAGGAATTACTATGGATAGTAATGCTAAAAATGAGTGGGAAGAAACTGTTTCTAAAGCAGAAGTCATGAAAAAAGTTTTATAAAAAATTGATGTTTATGGTGTCTCTTTATTGAAATATTACAATAATAAAACTTAATTTCATTCGATTATTACTAGGATAACTTTGTGTAACTTTGCAACTTTAATTTTATAGTGTAAATGCGTCAATTTCCAAAAAATAAATTAGCTCAACTAGTTGTAAAAAGCTGCGAGCATTTTAATATAAATACCGTTGTAATTTCACCAGGTTCACGAAATGCACCTTTAATTATTGGTTTTAATGATGCTAAAGAAATTAAAACACTATCTATTGTTGATGAGCGTTGCGCTGCTTTTTTTGCATTAGGAATTGCACAGCAAACTCGTAAACCTGTAGCTTTAGTATGCACATCGGGTTCTGCATTGTTAAATTATTATCCAGCAATTGCAGAAGCATTTTATAGTAATATTCCTTTACTAATTATTTCTGCAGATAGACCAGCTCATTTAATTGATATTGGAGACGGACAAACAATTAGACAAGAAAATGTATTTGACAATCATATTTTATTTAATGCCAATTTAGGTTTTGAAAATGATGAAGAAAACATTAAAAAAGCTATTGAAACGGCTATAAATAAAAAGGGTCCAGTACATATAAATGTTCCTTTTAATGACCCTCTGTATGAAATTGAAGAAGTTGAATACACTAAAATTGAAGTTGTTGAAGAACTAAAAGAGAGTTTATTAGATGAAATTCCTTTGGATGTAGATGAACTTCAAAAATTTGCAACTATTTGGAATGCATCAAAAAAGAAAATGGTATTGGTTGGGGAACATTTTCCTGATGAGTTATTGCAAATTCAGTTAGAGCATTTGGTTAAAGACCCATCAGTCATAGTTTTAACAGAAAATACAGCGAATGTTTCAGATCCAAAATTTATAAATAGTATTGATAAATTAATTTTTCCCTTGGAGGAAGACGAACTGGAACAATTTCAACCAGATATTTTAATAAGTTTAGGAGGATTAATAGTTTCAAAAAAAATAAAGGAACATTTAAGAAAATTTAAACCAACACACCATTGGCATACCGATTCTAAAAGAGCATTTGACACGTTTCATTGCTTAAAACATCATTTTAAAATATCACCACAATTATTTTTTAGTCAGTTTTTCTTTTTAACAAAACCAACAAAAAGTCATTATCAAGATTATTGGTTGCAAAAAAAAGAATTTAGATTAAATAAGCATCAAGAATTTATTAGCACGTGTGCTTTTTCAGATTTAAAAGTATTTGGTAAGTTGTTACCTTCAATACCTAATAATTCACAATTACAATTGAGTAATAGTTCAGTAATTCGTTATTCACAATTATTTAATATCAACAAAACATTATCAGTTTATTGTAATAGAGGTACAAGTGGTATTGATGGAAGTACAAGTACAGCAATTGGTGCAGCATTTTCAGCAAAAGAAAACACCGTATTTATTACAGGTGATATTAGCTTTTTTTATGATAGCAATGCTTTATGGAACAACTATATTCCAAGCAACTTTAGAATTATTGTTATAAATAATGGAGGAGGAGGAATTTTTAGATTTATTCCAGGACCAAAAGATTCAAATGCATTAGATTATTTTGAAACACCTCATAATTTAACGGCAGAACATTTATGTAAAATGCATCAATTTGAGTATATTATAGCTAAAAATGAAGAAGAATTAGACAATCAACTTTCTAATTTTTATGAAGCATCTAAGCTTCCCAAATTATTAGAAATATTTACACCAAGAGAAGAAAACGATCAAATATTAAAAGCATATTTCAACAATTTAAAAGAATAAAAAATGGATTTAAAAGTAGGAGATAAAGTAGATTTAATTGTAGTAAGAAATACTGGAATGGGTTTTACAGTGTTGGTAAATGAAGAATATGAGGGATTGCTTTATAAAAATGAATTGTACCAAAAAATTGAAGAAGGACAAAAATTAGTTGGCTATATAAAGAAAATTCGAGAAGATGAAAAGTTAGATGTGAGCTTGCAAGCTGTAGGCTTTAAACATACTGTTGTTAAAAATGAAATTATTATATTAAATGCCTTAAGACAGCATGATGGTTTTGTTGGTTTGCACGATAAAAGTAGCCCTGAAGAAATAAAGTACCAATTAGGAATGAGTAAAAAAGCATTTAAAAGTGCTGTAGGAGGTTTGTTTAGACAAAAACTAATTACGCTTTCTGATGAAGGAATCAGCTTATTTAAACATGAAGATCTTGAATAATAAAAATGATTAAAAATAACATATTTGTCAACTTATTAAAATTTAGGTTCACAAATATGTTACTTTTAAGATGAAACTTATATTTTAAATTCGCTTTTTAGTTCCTCACTTAATCCATCTTTATGAACCATAACTGAAATGGTTTTAAGTTTAAAAAAAGCTTTACTCATATACACGTAACCTCCATTTCCAATACGATCACCAGTGCTTCCCCAAGAATTCTTTACTTTGTAATATTCAGTATTATTTTGGTCTTTTACTAAACCTACAATATGCATTAGATGGTCGTCGGTTGTATTGTAATTTTCAAATTCTTGTTGTCTATATTCTGGTGTTATATTATTTTCTTCAACAATATAAGTTAATGATTTTTCATTATTCTCTATATTTTTAGGAATAATGGCGACACCAAATTTTTGTGAAAATGTTTTCTCAGAAACATCACAATCTAATGCTAATGTGTAGCCTTTTTTTATAGCATTGTCAACTTCATTAACCAATTGTTCCAATTTAATATTGTAAAAAGTTCCATTTGAAAAATTGTCTGGAATGTTTAAAATGAACTTCGTATTATAGGGTTCATGCGTAAATGACGTTAATGTAACATAATCAGATGTATTCACTTTTGTCATTTCTAAAAATGATGTTGGTGTATAATAGGCATCATTGTACATGAAATTTGGAGTTGTTTTTCCTAAGTGTACATCTAAAATAGAGTCTACGGCAACTCTCCAATTTGGGTATGCAGATTTATGATCATTTTTAATATAAGCATCTAATACTTTTTGAAGTTCAGGTACAATTTGTGCGTGATTGTGTTGTGTAGCTTTACCTTGCAGTCCAGAATATGCACTTTCAGGAACCAATCCATTTTTTTGAATTGAATTCATAACGTCATGCGCTAAACCTCCTTCGCTAAATTGAATTTTTCCTTGACGCATTACATAATTCCAAGCTTTTGCAGTATACGTGTTTCGTACATTATACATTTCAGAAATATCAATTAATTCACCAGAATTTCTATAAATTTCCGATTCTATAAATGATGAAGCTGAAAAGCTCCAACATGTTCCTGTATTTCCTTGACTTTTAACAGCGGATGCTTCAATATCTATAATTGGCGTAAAACTATATTTTTCATCTTTAGGAATATTAACTTTTACAAAGCTATCTTCTTGAGCGAAGAACGAAATTGTAATCGCAAAGAAAGCGATTGATAGTACTATTTTTTTCATTTTTTATTTAATTTTCAATTATTGGTTCAATATAAGTTCCATCTCTTTTATTTAGAACTCTTTCAATGTTTTCATAATAACCGTTTGCATTTGGATCACCTTCTGGTAATTTCATATAACCACTTTTGTAATATTTTAATGCTAGTTTTAGTTTATTTCCTGTTTCATAATAACGACCAATATAATAATCTCCAATAGGAGATTCTATATATAATTTATTAATCATTTCTCCAAAATTTTGTAAATAATCACCATTTTCTTTATCTAAAATAATAGGTTCAATAGCAAAAATATCTTGTTCTCTGATTTTTAAATTGCTTCCAAATAAATACTCAATTTCTACATATTTATTTTCTAAATAAGCAATAGCATCTGGCGGTGATAAATCTTTAATGTTGGTCTCAAATTCTTCTTTTGAAATTGCTGAATACATTTCAAAAATAAAAGCTAAAGCACTTGGAATTGCTTGCCCTATTGATGCTGTTGTAGAGCTATTATCAAAGGAATCAAATTTATATTTAAATTTTGAGTTTTCAGAACTACTTAATAATGAATTTACTGTATCTATTGAATTTCGCCATTTATCAATATTTAATTTAGTATTATTTAAATAATAATAAATGTTTTCATTATTTAAAGATTGAACTTTATTTTGAAGCATCGTTGGCATATCCAATGCGTAAGATGGATTTATATTTATAAAAGCGTTAAATGCTGGAGATTCTTCAATTAAAAAATAATTTATAAAATTTGCAGTTAAGGTATTGCCTACTATAGTTTTAAATGGAGAAATTCTGTAGTTATCTTCAAAATATTCAAACAATTCACTTCCAATAAATCTATAAAATGCAACACCTTGAGTTGTTGGATAACTATTTTCTTCTAAATATGAACAATCTTCGTAACGTTCATCTCTATAGTTTTGGTTAATTCCTACAATAATTTGTTCAGGTGCTTCTTCATTATGTGCAAAAAGTATGGCGTTACCAACATATACATCAAATAAATATTCAGCATCTAAAACAACGGTAAGCGGGTACAGTTTAGTTGAATCTAAATGATAACTTGGTGGAATGTAAATTTTTAAATAACGATCGTTGTCTAATTCTATTGAATTAAATTTTTTTAGTTGAATATTTTGTGAATAAATAGAGGTTGAAATTAGTATTGTGAATACTAATAAAAGTAATTTTTTTATGGTTGAACTATTCATAAATGAAATTTGTATATAGTTTTAAAGAGCTAAAATATTTAAAAATATTGTTTTATATTAAATAACGTTCCTTTTTTAACTATATGATTTTATTATATAAATTAAATTGAAAATTACATATTTATTAATAAAACAACCTGAAATTATTACTTTATTTATAAATGCTATTTTTTGGATTAAAAATATCAACTAGATCTTTTAATCTATTAATTTTTTAAACCATTAAAATAATTTATTTTTACACATAAATTTATTAGAAATGAAAGAAATAAACTGGGTAACGGTAAAAGATTTTGAAGATATAACCTATAAAAAATGCAATGGTGTTGCACGTATAGCATTTAACAGACCAGATGTAAGAAATGCGTTTAGGCCAAAAACTACCAAGGAATTATATGATGCTTTTTACGATGCTCAAGAAGATACTTCAATAGGTGTTGTATTACTTTCTGCTGAAGGTCCTTCAAGTAAAGATGGTGTTTATTCATTTTGTAGTGGTGGAGATCAAAAAGCACGTGGGCATCAGGGTTATGTAGGTGAAGATGGTTATCATCGGTTAAATATATTGGAAGTTCAACGTTTAATTCGTTTTATGCCAAAACCTGTAATTGCGGTGGTTCCAGGTTGGGCTGTTGGTGGCGGACATAGTTTACACGTTGTTTGCGATTTATCTTTAGCGAGCAAAGAACACGCTATTTTTAAACAAACTGATGCAGATGTTACCAGTTTTGACGGTGGATATGGATCGGCATATTTAGCAAAAATGGTTGGACAAAAAAAGGCTCGTGAAATATTTTTCTTAGGAAGAAATTATTCAGCTCAAGAAGCTTATGATATGGGAATGGTAAATGCAGTAATTCCGCACGATGAGTTGGAAAATACGGCCTATGAATGGGCTCAGGAAATATTAGCAAAATCACCAACATCAATTAGAATGTTGAAATTTGCAATGAATTTAACGGATGATGGTATGGTTGGACAACAAGTTTTTGCTGGTGAAGCAACACGTTTGGCTTATATGACAGATGAAGCAAAAGAAGGAAGAAATGCTTTTTTAGAAAAGCGAGCACCTAATTTTGAAAAGAAATGGATTCCATAATTGATTGATAATTAAAAATTCACAATGAGTTATTTTGTATTCTAATATTTCAATTATTCAATTTTTAAATTAATTAGCATGAAAATTATTTGCATAGGGCGTAATTATGCCAAACATATAGAAGAATTAGCAAATGAGAAACCAGAAAATCCAGTAATATTTTTGAAACCAGATTCTGCTATTTTGGCTAAAAATCAACCATTTTTTATTCCACCTTTTTCAAAAGATATTCATTATGAAGTTGAAATATTAGTGAAAATAAATAAAGTTGGAAAGTATATTGATGAAAAATTTGCACATAAATATTACGATGAAATTGGTTTAGGAATTGACTTTACTGCGCGTGATATTCAGGATAAATGCAAAGAAAAAGGCTTACCTTGGGAAAAAGCAAAAGCATTTGATGGTAGTGCTGTAATTAGTGAATTTATTCCAAAAGAAAATTTGGGAGATTTAACCAATTTAAAATTCTCACTTCATAAAAATGAAATGTTGGTGCAAGAAGGAAATACAAATGCAATGCTTTGGAAAATTGATGAGTTAATTGCGTATGTTTCTCAGTTTTTTACGCTTAAAAAAGGAGATGTAATTTTTACAGGAACTCCTGCAGGTGTTGGAAAAGTATGCGAAAATGATATTCTTGTAGGTGCAATTAAAGATCAAGAATTATTTTCAATAAAAATTAAATAATATACTAAAATGTAAATAAAATAGTATCTAAAGGTTTAATTTCTTCATGTCTATGAATTTTTAAAATATCAAATCCATAATGTGTTTTAACAAGTTTTTTAAAGTCATGCTTTAATCTTGGAAATTCTCTCAATAATTTATCAAAATTTTTAGTAGCTGACTTTTGCATGAAATAATGTAAAATTTCTGTATAAGCTTTTGTTAAGGGTAAATTAAACTTGTTACTATTTAAAACTTTTATAAAAAATTGTTCTTTTATTTTACAATTTTTAAGAGTCGCAATCTCCAAACCATATTTGTTTATTAAAATCCATGACAATCTTAATTGAGTCTCATGATTGAATAGTTCGGGGCTTAAAGTACAATTTTCAACTTTTTCAAGTAAATCTTTATCGCTTAATTCATTAGTAGTTAACATAGCAGTTGGAAATTTAATGTTTTTTGATTTTTTTAATTAGATGTAATTTTATATAAAAGGTTGCTTTAAAATTAGTAAATATGTATAATAATTATTGTAAAAATTTAAATATTTTACAAATTACCATTTTAATGTAATTTATACCATTAAATTAATGGTATGATTTATTCTTTTTTTTTCTAAAAATCAGTTATAAATATCATTTCCTTTATAAACTTTTTTCCAAGTATCATGTGCCATATCTTCATGAATTGTAAATTTAATTCAAAAAAAGATGATACTTTTACTTTATATTTTTTATAAAAGATGCAAGCAGAAATAATTACTATTGGAGATGAAATTTTAATTGGTCAGATATTAGATTCAAATTCTAAGTGGATTGCAGAACAGTTAAATACTATTGGAGTTTCAGTTTATCAGATTACATCTATACAAGATGATAAACAACATATTTTAAAAGCTGTAAATGAAGCACAATCTAATTGTGATATTGTTATTATCACTGGAGGTTTGGGACCAACTAAAGATGATATTACCAAATTAACTTTAGCAGAATATTTTAATGATACCTTGGTTTTAAATGAAGATATAGTTGGGCAGATTAAAGAGATGTTTGCTAAAATGAAATATCCGTTTACAGAAGTTAATAAACAGCAAGCATTAGTCCCTTCCAAATGTATTCCTCTTAAAAATGAATTTGGGACGGCTCCTGGAATGTGGTTTGAAAGTAATTCTAAAATAGTAGTTTCATTGCCTGGTGTCCCAAATGAGATGAAGGGATTGATGCAAAATAGTGTATTGCCCAAATTAAAAGAAACTTTTAAGCTTCCATTTATACTTCATAAAACAATATTAACATATGGTATGGGTGAAAGTATGGTTGCTGAGCGAATCGAAGTTTGGGAAGATAATTTACCCATTTATATAAAATTGGCTTATTTGCCATCTTATGGAAAACTTCGTTTACGATTAACAGCAAAAGGAATTGATGATCAATTATTAAAGAAAGTGATAAATAATGAAGTTGATAAGTTGTTTAAACTAATTCCAGATATTATTGTTGGTTTAGAGGAAAATGAAACAATTGAAGTTGCATTGGGAAAATTATTAACTGATAAAAAGCAAACATTAGCAACTGCTGAAAGTTGTACAGGTGGTAATATTGCTAAAAAAATCACTTCAATAGCCGGTTCATCAAATTATTTCGTGGGTTCAATTGTTGCGTATCATGAATCAATAAAAATAAAAGAACTAAATGTTAATGCAGCGCTAATAGCAAAATATTCAGTAGTGAGCTCACAAGTTGCAGAAGCCATGGTGAAAGGAATTCAGCAAAAATTTAACACAAGTTATGCTATCGCAACTACCGGAAATGCAGGTCCTACAGCAGATAATACAGATAAAACAGTTGGTACAGTTTTTATTGCAATTGCAACTCCAACTACCATTTTTTCTGAAGAATTTTTCTTTGGGAAACCTCGTGAGAAAGTTATTGAAAGGGCTTCAAATAAAGCCTTAGAATTATTAAGAAAAGAAATTTTGAAAAACTAGTAAAATAAGTTTGTGTATATAGTTTTAAAAATTTAATTTTGCATCTCGTTTTGAGAAAATACTAAAAAAGGAACAGAATATGTCAAGAGTTTGTGAACTTACTGGAAAAAAAGCAATGGTTGGGAATAATGTTTCTCACGCATTAAATAGAACTAAAAGAAAATTTGACGTTAATTTATTAAAAAAACGTTTTTATATTCCTGAAGAAGATAAATGGCTTACTTTAAAAGTAGCTGCATCAGCTTTAAAAAATATTAATAAATTAGGAATCTCTGCAGTTATTAAAGATGCAAGAGAAAAAGGTTTCTTAAAAAAATAATTATAGTAGGAAATGGCAAAGACTAAAGGAAATAGAATCCAAGTAATTTTAGAATGTACAGAACATAAAGGTACTGGTTTACCAGGTACTTCTAGATACATTACAACGAAGAATAAAAAGAACACTCCTGATAGAATGGAAATTAAAAAATTCAATCCTATCTTAAAGAAAATGACTGTTCATAAAGAAATTAAATAATATAGGATTATGGCAAAGAAATCAGTAGCATCATTACAAACAGGATCAAAAAGATTATCAAAAGCTATCAAAATGGTTAAATCTCCAAAAACAGGAGCTTATACTTTTGTTGAAGCTATTATGGATCCTTCAGCAGTACAAGACTTTTTGAGCAAAAAATAATAATAGCTCATTAATATATACTAAAGCTACTTTCAATATTGAGGGTAGCTTTTTCTTTTTTATATTTACACTGTAAATCTGTAGTAAATGAGTTTATTTAAAAAAATATTTTCGAAAGAAAAAAAGGAGACTTTAGACAAAGGATTGGAAAAAACTAAAATATCGTTTTTTTCAAAACTATCTAAAGCAGTTGTTGGTAAAACAAAAGTAGATGATGATGTTTTAGATAATTTGGAAGAAGTTTTAATTTCTTCTGATGTTGGAGTTCAAACAACACTTAAAATTATTGAAAGAATTGAAGCAAGAGTTTCTGAAGATAAATATTTAGGAACTGATGAGTTAAATACAATTCTTAGAGAAGAAATTGCCGGTTTATTAGCAGAAACTAATGTAGGGAATGAAACCGATTTTATAACACCTTCAGATAAGAAACCTTATGTAATTATGGTTGTTGGAGTTAATGGGGTTGGAAAAACTACTACTATTGGTAAGTTAGCAGCTCAATTTAATAAAAAAGGAAAAAAAGTGGTTCTTGGCGCTGCAGATACATTTAGAGCTGCAGCAATAGATCAGCTACAAGTTTGGGCAGATAGAGTTGGAGTGCCTTTAGTTAGACAAGAAATGGGAAGTGATCCTGCTTCTGTAGCGTTTGACACTTTAAAATCTGCTGTTGCACAAAATGCGGATATCGTTATTATTGATACGGCAGGAAGATTACATAATAAAATAAATTTAATGAACGAGTTAACCAAAATAAAACGGGTAATGCAAAAAGTTGTTGCTGACGCTCCTCATGAAGTTTTATTAGTTTTAGATGGTTCAACAGGTCAAAATGCTTTTGAACAAGCAAAACAATTTACATTAGCAACTGAGGTTACTTCTTTGGCTGTTACTAAATTAGATGGAACAGCAAAAGGTGGTGTGGTAATTGGTATTTCTGATCAATTTCAAATTCCAGTTAAATATATTGGAGTTGGCGAGGGAATAGATGATTTACAAGTGTTTAATAAAATTGAATTTGTAGATTCATTTTTTAAATAAGAAATAAAATAAAAACTTAAAATTTCACACTAAGCTTGTCGAAGTGTGATTTTTTATATTCAAGAATATGAGAACAAAATCAAAAAAAGAAAATAAGATTAATGTAGTTACGTTAGGATGCTCTAAAAATGTTTACGACAGTGAAGTTTTAATGGGGCAACTAAAAGCAAATAACAAAAATGTGGTGCACGAAGATGAAAATGATGAAGGAAACATTGTTGTTATAAATACGTGTGGTTTTATTGGTGATGCAAAGGAAGAATCCATAAATACTATTTTACATTATGTAAATAAAAAGGAATTAGGAGAAGTAGACCGAGTTTATGTTTCAGGTTGTTTAAGTGAACGTTACAAACCAGATTTACAAAAAGAAATTCCAAATGTTGACGAATATTTTGGAACCCATGATTTACCAAATTTATTGAAGGTATTAGATGCAGATTACAAACACGAATTAATAGGAGAGCGTTTAACAACAACACCAACTCACTATGCTTATTTAAAAATTGCTGAAGGATGTGACAGACCTTGTTCGTTTTGTGCAATTCCTTTAATGCGTGGAAAACACGTATCAACTCCAATTGAAAATTTGGTAATTGAATCCACAAAATTAGCAAAAAAAGGAATCAAAGAATTAATTTTAATTGCACAGGATTTAACTTATTACGGATTAGATATATATAAAAGAAGAGCGTTAGCTGATTTATTAAAAGAACTTGCTAAAATTGATGGAATTGAGTGGATTCGTTTGCATTATGCATTCCCTACAGGGTTTCCATTAGATGTTTTAGAAGTAATTAACAATGAACCGAAAGTTTGTAATTATTTGGATATTCCTTTACAACACATTAATGATGAGATTTTAAAATCAATGCGAAGAGGAACTTCTCATGAAAAAACAACCAGTTTAATTGCTGAATTCAGAAAATCGGTTCCAAATATGGCAATTAGAACTACATTAATTGTTGGATATCCAGGTGAAACAGAAGAGAATTTTCAAGAATTGAAAGATTGGGTTCAAGAAATGCGTTTTGAACGTTTAGGTGCTTTTGCATATTCTCATGAAGAAAATACACATGCTGCGAATTTAGAAGATAATGTTCCAGAGGATGTTAAACAGCAAAGAGTTAACGACATTATGGAACTTCAAAGTCAAATTTCTTTTGAATTGAATCAAGAAAAAGTTGATAAAATATTTAAAGTTTTGATTGATAGAAAAGATGGGAATGTTTTTGTTGGAAGAACAGAATTTGACTCACCTGATGTTGATAATGAAGTATTAATAGATGCAACTAAGCATTACGTTCAAGTTGGTAAATTTGCAGAAATAAAAATTACATCAGCTACTGAATTTGACTTATACGGAGAGCCAGTTTAAATATCTATTTATATTTACAAGGTTGTATAAAAAGTGAATAAAATTCGTTTTGTTAAACAGAGCTTGTTGAAGTTTATTTTTAGGATTAATTAGTTAAAAATTTGTTAGATGTTTTGTCTAATTTCGACAAACAGCCTAAATTGTTTACTTTTAACAAAAATTAACTTAAATAGTAATGGAAGATAACTTATTACCAGATTACGATTTTGAAAAGCATTGGAATAACGCTTATCAAAAAACACCTATAGATAGTTTAGGTTGGTATGAAGAAGATCCAATACCATCATTGGAATTAATTTCAGCGTGTAATTTATCTAAAGATTCTCTAATTTTTAATGCAGGGGTAGGTGCAGCAACCTTAATAGAAATTTTATTAAATAAAGGCTATTCAAATATTGTTGTAAATGATATTTCTTCGGCTGCTTTAACTGAATTAAAAAATAATTTAGGGGAACATAACAATTCACATGTTCAATTTATTTTAGATGACTTAACAAATCCAATTGCATTGTTAAAGTTAAAAAATGTTGATTTATGGCATGATAGAGCTGTGTTACATTTTTTTACAACGGAAACACAACAAAAAGCATATTTTGATTTGATTAAAAAAGTTTTAAAACCAAATGGATATGTAATTTTAGCTGAATTTAATTTAGAAGGTGCAAAAAAATGTAGCGGTTTAGATATCGTTAATTATAATGAAGAAATGCTTCAAGAAAGATTAGGAACTGATTTTAAGTTGCTAAAATCGTTTAATTATACATATACACAACCTTCAGGAGGTTTACGAGAATATGTGTACACTTTATTTCAACGAACAGCATAAAAAAATGAAAGTACACCATATTCCTTTTCAAAAAACGGGTTATTTTTCGAAAATAATTTGTGATTATTTAGATAAAAAAAGTGAGTTATCTGATTTTTATGAAAATTTTCCTGATTTAGAAGGATTTAAAAAACAAATAGAAACGAAGCGGCTATCATTCCAACCACATTCTAGGAATATTTTAGTTGATGTGTTAAAGCGTCAATTTGTAAATTCAAACATATCAACAAAAACACTTCAAAATATTGAATCTCTTTCAAACGAAAATACATTTACCGTTACAACTGGGCATCAATTAAATATTTTTACAGGCCCTTTATATTTTCTATATAAAATAATTTCAACAATCAATTTAACGGAAGTCTTAAAAAAGGAATTTCCAAATCAGAATTTTGTACCCGTTTATTGGATG
>NZ_JBFFOE010000072.1:0-13449 GCF_041562875.1 Lutibacter sp.
CTATGTTGGTTTAATGATGCGATACTAGTAATTAGACTTGTAGCATCATTCCCTTCAGTAGCATACACTTTTTCAACAGAAGGTTTTCCCTCAGTAAGTGTTCCTGTTTTATCTGTAATTAGAACATTTACTTTGTTCATGGTTTCTAAAACTTCTGCATTTTTAATTAAAACACCGTTTTTGGCTCCTTTACCCACACCTACCATTACAGACATAGGCGTTGCCAATCCTAAAGCACAAGGACACGCAATTATTAATACTGCAACGGCATTTACAAATGCATATACCAATGCTGGGTCAGGTCCAAAATTTGCCCAAATAATAAATGTTAAAATGGATACAATAACTACAATTGGAACAAAATACTTTGAAATAGTATCAGCTAATTTTTGAATAGGCGCTCGTGAGCGACTTGCATCACTTACCATTTGAATGATTTGAGATAACAAGGTTTCAGAACCCACTTTTTCAGCCTTCATGATAAAGGATTTAGTTCCATTAATAGTTCCTGAACTAATTTTATCTGCTATTTTTTTATCAACCGGAATTGGCTCTCCAGTTATCATAGATTCATCAATACTGCTATTTCCTTCAATAATAATACCGTCAACAGGTATTTTTTCACCTGGTTTTACACGTAATAAATCACCTGCTTTAATATCATGAATTGAAACAATTTTATCTTCACCATTTATAACAATTGTAGCTTCTGAAGGTGATAATTTAAGTAGTTCTTTAATAGCACTACTGGTTTGGCTATGCGCTCTTGCTTCTAACAGCTGACCTAATAAAACCAATGTTAAAATTACTGCTGTTGCTTCAAAATACAGTTCTACACCGCCCATTTCACTTTTAAATTCTTGAGGAAAAACATCAGGGAAAAGTAATCCAACAATACTAAATATAAATGCTGCTCCAGTTCCAATTCCTACTAAAGTAAACATATTTAAATTCCAAGTAATTATAGATTTCCAAGCACGTTCAAAAAACATCCAACAAGTATAAAATACGATAGGAATTGTTAAAAAAAATTGTAACCAATCCCAATATACTTGGGGCATTAACTTTGGTAATGGAGTTGTTGGGATATGCATTGACATTGAAATCAAAAAAACCGGTATTGCAAATACTAATGAAATTTTCATTTTCCTGATTAAGGAATTGTATGTTTTGCTTTCAGTTGTTTCTTCTGGTGCTAGAGGCACTAAATCCATTCCGCACTTTGGGCATGAACCAGGAGTGTTTTGAATAACCTCAGGATGCATTGAGCAGGTATATTGAATGTTTTCAATTAATTTTGGCTGTTCAATTAAATCCATTCCACAAACAGGGCAATCAGCCATGGAATTGTATGTTTTAGCTCCTTCACAATGCATTGGACAATAAAAAACGCCATTGCCTTTTACATTTTTTATAGGTTTTACAACAGCTTGTTTTTCATTTGAATCAAATTCATTAATCGTATAATGAAGTCCAGCATTTAAAAATTCTTGTTGAAGTTTATCAAGCGAAATGTGCTTGTTCATATCCAGATCAACCTTTCCAGTTGTTAAATCAACCGAAACATTTATGATTCCACGAATATTTAGTAACGTTTTTTCGACATTGGCTTTACAACCATTACAAGTCATTCCAGTTATTTTATAGGTATGTTTCATTTCAATACATTTTAACTTCAACTTAAATTAAACCATTTGGCAAAAAGTGAACCTTACACTTTCATTCGTTTCTAGAATTAAGAACAAGTTTTAACAGATGGTTAAAACTTGTTCTTGAAGCTATCCTTCTATTAATTATGATTGTGCCCTTCGTGAGATGCATCTTTCTTCTTTTTCATTTCCATTTTTTTCTCAATTAAGTTCATACCACATTTTGGACATTCACCAGATTTATCAGTAATTACATCAGGATGCATTGAACAAGTATACATTTTATTCATCTCCATTTTTTTTAAATCCATTTTACATTTTGGACAAGTACCCTCTTTTTCATATTTTTTCTCACCCTCACATTTCATAGGACAAGCATACATCTCTTTCTTTTCAACTTTAACTGCTGTTTTTTTTATTTTAGAATGATCCATTTCTTGTGCATTCATTGCTGATAGGCTTACTAAAGCTATTACTAAAACAGCTATTAAATTTTTTGTTTTCATCATTTTTTGTTTTTTTAATTTCGTTATATATTTATACTATAAAGGTCTGACTATTTGCATATAGTGTTGTGCATAATTATGTTTAAATTGTATCTAATTTCCCGCGAAACCCTATGTTTCTATGCTGTGTAGGTGTTATTCCGGTGATTTGTTTAAACTGTCGAGATAAATGTTGTGGACTGCTATAGTTTAGTTCGTATGAAATTTGACTTATCGTTAATTCATTGTAAAAAATCAATTCTTTAACACGTTCTATTTTTTGTTGAATGATATAATTTTCAATGGTGCGTCCTTCTAATTCAGAAAAAATTCTACTCAACTGTCCGTATTCAAGTTCTACATTTAATGCTAAATAGGTTGAATAATTTTGGTTGAACAATTTGTGTCTTCCGTGAAAAATATTTTCAATAACTAATGTTTTAATTTGATTTACTATTTTAAAATCATACGATTCAACTATTTCAAATCCTTCTTTTTCCAGAATGTTTTTTAATGTATTCATTTCATCTATTGAAAGATTTTTATTGAAATATATTTTGCCCAATTCAACACACTCAAATTTAATTTCATTGATTAACAACTCCTCTTTAACAACTTTTATACAACGGTCGCAAACCATATTTTTCACTATTAATATTGAGTTATTATTTTGCATTTTAACTTTTATTTTTAGATAAACCATTTCAAGAACACTTTAGTAAATGAAAAGTGTTCTTAAAATAATGTTACTCAATTATTGACGTTGTACTTCCACATTTAAGCATTGTTTCTCCAAAATATGGGTTCTTAATATTCTCATCAATACTTAACCAATAAGCACCTTTATCATTATTTGCCATTGGGCAAAATTGCTTATAAACCTTCTTATTCACACCAAAAGCCTCAACAGATTTTGAAATATTATTTGATAAAGAAATAAAGTATTCTCTTTGCTTTTTTATATCAGTTAGTTTTGAAATTTCATTAGATGAAGTATTTAAGTCTTTTAAAAGAGGCATCCATATAGTATGTGATTTATTATCTTTTAAAAGACTCATATCGACTTTGTTCAAGTTTTCATTAAATATAAGTGCGGCATTTTGAGAAGCTTTAACATTATCATTTGTTAAAGCATCTTTTATTGCTAAATAATCTGTGAAAACTGTGCTTAATTGATTCTGAAATTTTGTAGCAACTTTTATTCTTTCTATCACGGAATCATCTTCTGTTTTCTCTACTTCATTTTCTTCTTGAGTATTTTCAGAACCTTGCATACCAATATGATTTTCATGTCCTGTAACAACGCTGTGGCCTTCTGGACTCATCATACTTTTTTTACCTTGTAATTGAGCGGCTGCATCTACAGTAAAAGTTCCATTGGTAACAATTTCTTCGTTGGAATTTAATCCCTCTAAAATTTCATAAGAGCTACCAATTTCATTTCCTAAGGTTACATCTCTCAATTCAAAAACAGGTTCTGTACCCGGTATTTTTACATATACAACTGATCTTTTTCCTGTCCATAAAACGGCAGTTTTAGGAACTGTTAATAGAGCTTTATGTTTTTTTGTTGCATTTTTAGGTGTTAGAAGTCCTTGAATAAACATTCCAGGTTTTAATGCTCCTTCATTGTTTTTTAATTCAGTTCTTACAATAACAGTTCTAGTTGAAGTATTTAATACCGGATCAATAAATGAAATTTTAGCTTTAATTTCTTTGTTTGGTTCTGCATTGGTTCTAATACTTATTTCATCTCCTATTTTTATTGAAGAAAGTTGTTTTTCATACGCATCAAAATCTGCCCAAACGGTATTTAAATTTGAAATCATTAGTAAAGTTTGACCTTCTTTTACATAATTACCTTCTTCAACCATTTTTTTTGTTACAATTCCACTCACATTTGCATACACTGGAAAGTTTGTAATAATACTTTTAGAAGCTTCAATTTTATCAATTTGTTTTTCAGAAAGTTTCCAAAGTTTTAGCTTATTTCTAACAGCATTGTACAAGGTTAAATCTTTATTTTTAGACTCTAAGGCAGTTAATAATTCTTTTTGAGCAGTCACTAACTGAGGTGAATATATTAGAGCCAATTGTTGCCCTTGGTACACTTTTTCACCAGTAGAATTTACAAATAACTTTTCTATTCTACCACCAAAATGAGCCGTTTGAATTGAATTCGTTTTTTCGTTTTCTTTAATTTTACCTGAAAGTATGAAACCACTTACTTCATTTGTAATACTATTTATTACCGTGGTTTCAATATTTGCTAATGCCAGTGCATTTTCTGACATTTTGAATTGATTAGCTTCTAATCCATCTGCTGAAGTTTCTGCAGGAATTAAATCCATACCACAAATTGGGCAATCACCAGGTTCTGACTGCATAATTTGTGGGTGCATTGAACAGGTCCATAGTTGGTTTTTGGTTTCAGAAGTTTCGTGATTGTGGTTTTTTTCTTCTGAATTTGAAGAGTTTCCAAATAATAACCAGCCTAAAATTAAACCAGTTATTAAAATTCCGATGTAAATTATATATTTTTTCATTTTACTTTTTAATTATTTGTTGTTAAAAATTCTAATGTAGATTTTTGAATTGCGTACTCCATTTCTGAAGTTACCATTTTGAATTGAAACTTTAACTTTAACTGTTGTACTTCCAATAGTTGTTCAAAATCTATTTTTGAAGTTTCATAGGCCGCCAATAAAACTTTTTGCGCCTGATTAGCTTGCTCAATATTATCTATTTGTGTTTTAATTGAAACTTTAGCATTTTTTAAGTTTGCCATCGTTTTTTCAAACAAAGTCACTAATTGATTACCTGTTTCTATTTTAGTTGATTCAATTGCTTTTTGTTCTAGCTTTAATTGTTTTTGTTTAGAACTGTATTTTTTAGAAAATAACGGAATTGATACTGTTACCATAGGCATTATAATATCTTTTCCATTTTCTAATAAATTCTCAACAGCCCTATTCTCTACAAACACGTAATCTAATCCGATACCAATAGTTGGTAAGCTGGCTTTTTTAGTTGCTAGTTCCGATTTTTCTAAAGCACTGTGCAAATTATTCAATTTTAATAGTTGCGGATTTTCTGAAATCATTTCTTTTTGAAATAAATTAACACCTTCTAAAATTTCAATATTCTTAGGAATGTTCACTGAAAGATTTTCTTCCTGATTCAAAATTAAATTAAAGGCAATTTGTTTAGCTTTAAAATTTTCTACAACGGTACTCAATTTATTAGAAAGCTCATTTTTTTCCATTCTAATTTTAAGCACATCAACCATTGTTGCTCTGTTGTTTTCCAATTCAATCAATGCTAAGTCTTCAAAAGTTTTAAGAATTTCAATATTCTCTTTTATTATGCTCTCTTTTACATTTAATTCAAACAATTGATAGTAGTTAGTTTTAACATTGAGAAATAATTTTCTTTTAGTTAAATCAATTACATTTAATTGCGCATCAGCCTTAAAAGAAGCGCTTTCCTTTTTTGCTTCCAACGTACCAAACCAAGGCATCATTTGTGATACTGTAAGTTTTGCCTTTTGAGCGCCAACTCTTGTTTCTGCTTCTTGAACAAAATATCCAGCAGCAATAGTTGTATTAGGTAAACTTCCTTCTTCGTTTACTTTCTCCAAAGCACTTTCATATGTATAGTGCATAGCTTGTAATTCTGGATTATTAGCTTCTGCGATATTTAAGTATTCTTGCAAGGATTGACCATAACTAGAAATACTTATAAATAATACTATTATATATCCTATTTTAATTTTCATTGTTTAATTTTTTTAATGAAATTTCTTTTTTCAAACTGAACAAAACTGGCACTACAAATAGTGTTATTAAGGCGACTAACATCCCTCCAAAACTTGGAATTGCCATTGGAATCATAATATCTGAACCTCTACCTGTTGATGTTAACACAGGTAATAATGCCAGCATTGTAGTAGCTGTTGTCATTAAACAAGGGCGGATTCTTTTTTCACCTGCTTCAACAATTGAAGCTCTTATTTCTTGTTTTGTTTTTGGTTCGTTTCTTTCAAATGTTTGTGTTAAATATGTTGCCATTACAACACCATCATCAGTCGCAATTCCAAACAAAGCTATAAATCCAACCCAAACGGCAACACTTAAATTAATGGGATGTATTTGAAATAAATCTCGAAGGTTTACACCAAAAACATTAAAGTTTAAAAACCAAGATTCTCCATACAACCATATCATCATAAAACCACCTGCAAAAGCAACTGCGATTCCTGTAAAAACCATTAATGATGTAGTTACTGAACGAAATTGGAAATACAATATTAAAAAGATGATTGCCAATGCCAACGGAACTACAACTGAAAGTGTTTTTTCTGCTCGTAATTGATTTTCATAAGTTCCTGTAAACTGGTAATTAATCCCTTTAGGAACTACCAATTCTCCTCTATCTATTTGACTTTGAATTGCTGCTTGTGCTCTTTCAACAACTGTTACTTCAGCTTCACCATCTAACTTATCAAATAATACATAACCCACTAAAAACGTGTCTTCACTTTTTATAACCTGTGGACCTTGTTCATATTTAATACTTACTAACTCTGATAGTGGGATTGGATTTCCGCCTGGCGTTGGTACATAAATCTTTTTTAAATCTTCCGGGCTGGTACGTTTTTCTCTTGGATAACGCACTCTTACTCCATAACGTTCTCTTCCTTCTACGGTTTGAGTAATTAATTTACCACCAATTGCAACCTCTAAAATGCTTTGAACATTATTAATTGATAAACCATACCTCCCTAATTTCTCTCTATCTATATCTATCAATAAATAAGGTTTTCCAACAATTCTATCAGCAAAAACGGCTTCTTTTTTTACACCAGGAACCTGTTTTAATACGTTTTCTAATTTTAAACCAAAAGCTTCAATTTGTGCTAAATCTTGCCCTTTAACTTTAATACCCATAGGAGCACGCATTCCAGTTTGTAACATTACCAAACGAGTTTCAATTGGTTGTAATTTTGGTGCTGAAGTTACTCCGGGTAATTTTGTTACTCGAACAATTTCATTCCAAATATCATCGGCAGATTTAATTTGTTTACGCCAGTTTCTGTAATATTCACCGGCTGAATCTTCAATTAATTTATTGGTTTCAACTTTTGTCCCCGATGCTATAAACTGACCTGAAGTTGTTTCAAACAAATTATCATCATTTACTTTAAATTTTAAGCGTTTCCCATCTTCATTTAGTTTGTATTCTGGTTTGTAAATAATTACATTCTCATACATTGATAATGGTGCAGGGTCTAAGGCGCTTTCAATTCTTCCAGATTTTCCAACTACTGTTTTAATTTCTGGGATGGTTGCAACTGCCATATCTAATTGTTGTAAAACACGTTTGTTTTCAGCAATTCCAGAATGTGGCATGGAGGTTGGCATCAATAAAAATGAACCTTCGTTTAATGCCGGCATAAATTCTTTTCCGGTGTTTTTCCAAACTCCAACACCTATTACAACTATGATTGCGGGAATGCTTAAAAACAATAATTTATTATTTAAAGCCCAGTTTAAAATTTGTACATAGGACTTTCTGAATAAAGTGAAAACTCCTAAAATCCCAAAGCAAATAACACTTACAAAAATAAGGTTCGTAAAAATTGAATTATCAACACCTAATGGTCTCCAATACACACTTAAAAATGCAACAATGGTAAATGATGAAATAATAATATTTACCAAATTTGCTTTTTCTTCAGAAAGAATACCTCTTAATTTTAAAATGCTTGAAATTCCAAAGGCTATTAGTAATAAAGCAGCATAATAACCACTAAATACACCTACTAAACCAGCTATTATTAAACCAATACTACCTATGTATTTTCCTTTTTTTAAGGAAGGTTTAAATCCAAATAACCAAGCTGCAAAAGGTGGTATTAAAAATAAAGCTACAATTAAAGCAGCCGTTAAGGCCATTGTTTTTGTAAATGCCAGTGGTCTAAATAATTTACCTTCTGCACCAATCATTGTAAATACTGGAACAAAACTGATAATGGTTGTCATTACTGCCGTAATAATTGCTCCAGAAACTTCTGTAGTTGCTTGGTAAACTAATTTATTAATAGGTGTTTTATTCCCATCTTCATCCATATGTCGAATGATGTTTTCTGATAGAATTACACCCACATCTACCATGGTGCCAATAGCAATTGCAATACCGGATAAGGCGACAATATTGGCATCAACATTGAACAGTTTCATAGAAATAAATACCATTAAAACCGCAATTGGTAATAATCCAGAAATTAGGACTGATGCCCTTAAATTAAAAACCATTACAATAATTACTAAAATGGTAATTAGAATTTCTAAGGTTAATGCTTCATCAAGTGTATTGAGGGTTTCTTGGATTAGTTCCGTTCTATCGTAAAAAGGAACAATGGTTACTTGCGAGGTTCTACCATCTTTTAATACTTTTGAAGGCAAACCAGCGCTAATGTCTCCAATTTGTTTTTTTACATTAGTGATAACTTCCATTGGATTTGCACCATAACGTGCAACCACAACACCACCTACAACTTCGGCTCCTTCTTTATCTAAAATTCCTCTTCGTTCTGCAGGGCCTAAAGATACTTTTGCAATATCTTTAATTAATATAGAAGTGAAATCTTTGGAAGTAACTACTGCATTTTCTATATCTTCAACAGATTTTATATAACCCAATCCACGAACTAAATATTCAGCCTGATTGATTTCAATGGTTTTTGCTCCAATATCTTTATTGGTATTACGTGCAGCATTTACTACTTGTTCTAGTGAAATGTTGTATTCCTTCAGAATATCAGGATCTACATCAATTTGATATTCTTGAACATAACCACCAATTGAGGCAACTTCTGAAACTCCTGAAGCAGAGGAAAGTGCATATTTCACATAGTAATCTTGAATGCTACGCAATTCGTGTAAATCCCATCCGCCAGTTACATTTCCTTCTTCATCTCGTCCTTCTAATGTATACCAGTAAATTTGACCTAATCCAGTTGCATCTGGACCCAAGGCAGGTTGCACATCGTTTGGAAGTAATCCGCTTGGTAATGAATTTAGTTTTTCTAAAATCCGACTACGACTCCAGTAAAACTCTATGTCTTCTTCAAAAATGATATAGATACTGGAAAATCCAAACATTGATGAACTACGAATTGTTTTTACACCTGGTATTCCTAATAATGATGTTGTAAGAGGATACGTAATTTGATCTTCAATATCTTGTGGTGAACGACCTCCCCATTTGGTAAATACAATTTGTTGATTTTCTCCAATATCTGGAATGGCATCAACAGCAACCGGGTTTCTAGGAATACCAACTGTATCCCAATCAAACGGAGCAGTAGAAACTCCCCATCCAATGAATAGTGCTAATAATAATACAGCGACTAGTTTGTTTTCTATTAAAAACTTAATGCTTTTATTTAACATTTTTATATGTATTGAGATGTTTAAATTAGTATTTAGATTTAAATAAATCTTAAATACAAGTTAACAAGGCCTAAACCATTTATGGTTTAAACACAACTATGCTTTAACAAATTTTACGTTGTTAAAACTCAATACAATAAAATCAAATTAAAAATACTTGATCAAGAACATGAATGTCCGTGACAATAAGTGGAGGTGAATAATATTTAAAAGGAATTATATTTTCTTCTAACCCTTCAAATAAGTTGATGTATGAATATACAAAAGAAGCTACAAAAACTTGTTGTTCTAAATTCAAATTAGAAAGGTCTGTTTTTAATTCATTTTGACCTTCAATATGTTTAACAACATCATTACAACAATCTTCTTTATCAACACTACAATCATTAGTAGAAGATGATTTTTCCATTTCCATACCACACGATTCAGCTTTTGAAAATAAGGCGCTATCTACTAGCAAATCACCACAATAGTGTTCACTAATAGAAAATGACATTGTAGAAAAAAGAACTACTAATGACATTAAGATTGCCGATATTTTTACAAATACTTGCTTCATAAGCCACTACAAAGATAATTATTTTAATTTAGAGTGTATTAATTTTAAGTTAAAAATTGGTATTAGTCAATATATTAGTTTCATTTTATTATAAAAATAACAAAACTTTGTTTTTAAATAATCAACTCTTATGAGGTTGAAAAATATATTAACTATATTTGAATTTTATTTTTTAAAAACGACAATGAAAATACCTAAAATTTTTATTTTAAGTTTATTTTTTCTGACTTCTATTGTAGTGAAATCACAAGAAACATTACCAATTTACTCAGATTATCTATCAGACAATGTTTATTTAGTTCATCCTTCAGCTGCGGGATTTACAGATTGTAATAGAATACGATTAACGGCGAGAAGCCAATGGAGTGGAGTAGATGACGCTCCGTCATTACAAACAATAAGTTATAACTCTAAATTTGGAGAAAAAGCAGGGCTTGGTTTTATTTTTTTTAATGATAAGAATGGGTATCATAGCCAGCAAGGAATACAAGGTACATATGCGTACCATTTAGATATTGGTCATATTAGAAATTATAGGAGATTGTCATTTGGGCTTTCATTTATGATGGTTAATAATAGTGTAGATGAATCTACTTTTGAAATAGCTGATCCAGTGATTTCTCAAATAGTTCAGAGCGAAAGTTATTTCAATGCAGACGTGAGTATGGCTTATCATGATGTTGACTTTTTTGGATATTTTACCGTAAAAAATGTAATGTTAAGCGCACGAAATTTATATAATAAAGACTATGAATCTTTGAATTTGAGAAGGTACTTAATGTCTTTCGGTTATTATTTTGATAATTTTGCAAAGGGTGGTACTATTGAATTAGAACCGTCTGTTATGATACAATATGTTGAACGTACCAAAGAGAAATTTGTTGATTTTAATATGAAAATTTATTCAGAAAGTACAAATGCAAAGATTTGGGCAGCCTTGTCATATAGGAGAGGGTTTGATAATATTGACACAAAACAATTAAGTTATATAACGCCAATAATTGGTGTAAATTTCGAAAAATATATGATTTCTTATACCTACACTAAACAATCAGGTGAAATTTTATTCGATGATGCAGGATATCATCAAATAACACTAGGTTTCAATTTTGGGTGTGATAGCTCTCGTAGGTATTGGAATGAAAGAAGTGGTAAAACAAATAGAATGTTTTAAATTAGTTAGTTACAAGATGATTATTAAAGAATTAAACGGAAATAAACCTCAATTTGGTGACGATTGTTTTATTGCAGAAAATGCAGTAATTATTGGTGAGGTAACCATGGGTAACCAATGCAGTATTTGGTATAATGCAGTTATTAGAGGAGATGTACATTATATAAAGTTAGGCAATAAAGTAAATGTTCAAGATGGAGCTATAATCCATGCAACCTACAAAAAACACCCAACAAATATAGGAAATAACGTTTCAATTGGTCATAATGCGATGGTTCACGGTTGCACAATTCATGACAATGTATTAATTGGTATGGGAGCCATTGTAATGGATGATTGCATTGTAGAAAGTAATAGTATTATTGCTGCAGGAGCTGTTGTTACAAAGGGAACCCATGTAAAATCAGGATGTATATTTGCAGGTGTACCGGCTAAAAAAGTAAAAGATATTAGTGAAGAATTAATTTCAGGTGAAATTAATAGAATTGCTGATAATTATGTAAAATATGCAGGTTGGTATAAGTAGTCTACTTTAACCTGTTGGGCGCAATTCGTTTTGATCTAAAATTTTTTCAATTCAAGTAATCTTCCATTGAAAAATGTATTGAGAATAGAAAAATAGCATAAAAAAACCGTTCTCGATATATTTTTAATATCATCTCATTGCTAAAAAAATAATAGAACTGAAGTTTTAAATACTTATAACCAACGGTTTAATTTAGATATTTTAATAAATAGATCTAACTTTGTTATAGGCCTTTTTAAAATTTTATTAAGAACTATTTGAAATTTAATAAGCAGTTCATAATAATTGCTAAGCAGTTATCAAATAAACGTCTAGACATTCTTACAATAACATCTAGACATTATTTGATAAACGTCTAGACGTTTATTTGAAACTTCTTTATTAAATAGTGTCAACTAATAAGAAAGTTGAGTATAGTACTATACAAATTAAAAACAGTTACTAATATCTTAAATTTATACCACTATAAAAATGGCATTACCACTAAAAATTGTAAAGAAAAAAGACCCGAGAGACCTTTCTAAACCTGAAAAACATTATGTAGCCACCAAGGCTACAGGTGAAGTGAATTTTGAAGATTTAGCGAAAATAACATCACAGCAATGTACTGTGCATGAAGCAGATTGTTATGCGGTATTAATTGCTTTAGAGCATAATATTAAAGATGCATTGAGCTTTGGTAAAATTGTGCGCTTAGGAAATATTGGTAGCTTTCAAATTAGCATCAGTTCTTATGGTGCTGAAACCAAAGAAGAATTAAGTACCGCATCTGTTAAAAAACGTCGGATATTATTTAGACCTGATATGAGTTTTAAGACTTTTTTAAAAGGGTTAAAGTTTACGAAACCTAGAATTTAAGGAGTAGTTTTTCAGGAATGTTTGAGATGCTTAGAAATAAGAATGTAAAAGTTGGTTATTTGTATAATAGTTTTACAAATAATTAAAAACACCTATTAATAACTGTTGCACTTTCTCCTGCGATTTATAAAAACTAACTAAAAAAGTATACTTTTTGATGAAGTTTGGGTATGGAATATTGTACGTACCCAAGATGAGATTAAATCAAATATATTTAAAGAGTTAGTTGTGAATGAAACGGGTCTTAACAGTTTGTTATAATTTTAATGATGGAAATGGTGACTCATTAACCTAAATTATTGTAAATTCTACAATATGGAAAACATCTGGTGCATTTTCAGAATCTACCCAAATACTTTGCATTAGTTCGCTGTGAAAATTCAGGTTAAGATGGTCTATATGCACCCCTTTTCTGAGTGGGTGTTACCTATAGAGTCCCGTGCACTACCTCTAACTCATTACTTAAAGCTTCCAATTCTTTTTCGTTTTTTTTCCAAGAGACATTTTTCCGAATTCGGCTAAGGCTTTGCTGTGTAACTCCTATGTATGATGCAATATCTACTAACTTAACATTGAGTGCCACACTAGAAAACTCTCTAAGGAATTGTTTATACCGTTGTTCGGCATCAAGAGTGCGTAATAAAGCTTGCTTATAATGCGTCATACCTAAATAATTAACTACACCTATTGCACAAAATTTAGCCAGATCAATATTCGAAAAGAGCATCTCTACAAAAGGAG
>NZ_JBFFOE010000073.1:0-12788 GCF_041562875.1 Lutibacter sp.
TAGTAATTCCTATACTTATAAAATCTATATTTTGGTAAAAATTTAACGTAGAGTTAATTAGAATCTTTTTACATTCGTGTTTATCTTAAATTTATGAATAAAAAACAACTAAAATACGACCAAGCCTATATGAGAATGGCATTTGAATGGGCAAAATTGTCACATTGTGAAAGAAAAAAAGTTGGGGCGTTAATAGTAAAGGAAAGAATGATAATTTCTGATGGTTTTAATGGTACTCCTACGGGTTTTGAAAACTGTTGTGAAGAAGAAGAAATAACAAAGTGGTATGTGTTACACGCAGAAGCCAATGCTATTTTAAAAGTAGCAAGTTCAACACAATCTTGTAATAATTCAACGTTATATATAACCTTGTCTCCTTGTAAAGAATGCTGTAAATTAATTCACCAATCAGGAATTAGAAGAGTAGTATATAAAGACGCTTATAAAGACACTTCAGGATTAGATTTTTTGGAAAAGGCAGGAGTAGAGTTAACACATCTTAAAAGTTAAGAATGACAAAAAGAAAAGCTAGTATACCAATTTTTATAGGATTATCCATTGTGATAGGAATTTTTATTGGGAGTACCTTTAATTATAAAAATAAATCAATTTTATTTAGCTCTAATACAAACGAAGCCAAAATAAAAAAATTAATTAACTACATACAATACGATTATGTAGATAAAGTAAATACAGATAGTTTGTTAGATGATGCTATTACTAATATGTTGGTAAAATTAGATCCACATTCTGTATACATTCCAAAAGAAGAATTACAACATGTTACCGAAAGTATGCAAGGTAAATTTGTGGGTATTGGTGTTTCATTTTTAATGCATGAAGATTCTGTTGTTGTAACAGGTGTTATAAAAGGGGGACCAAGTGAAAAAGCAGGAATACTAGAGGGAGATAGAATTATTATTGCAGGGAACGATACATTATTTGGAAAAAGTATTATTGCTAAAGCAAACCTTGACAATAAAGAAATAGGTACAGTTTTAGGAAATAGAAAAATTAGTGATGAGGTAATGAAATCACTTAAAGGAGAACCAGAAACAACTGTAAATATTGCTGTTTATAGACGTTCAGTTAATGAAATTTTACAAATACCAATTGCTAGAGGGGAAGTTTCAATAAAAAGTGTTTCTTCTTATTATATGATTAACCAAACACTAGGTTATATTAATATTGACAGATTTGCAAGAACAACTTATGATGAATTTAAAGTTGGATTGGATGAATTAATTTCAAAAGGAATGACTTCTTTAGTATTAGATTTAAGAGGGAATCCAGGAGGTTTTATGGATATTGCTAATAGTATTATAGATGAATTTTTAGAAGAAGGAAAATTGATTGTTTTCACTAAAAATAAAACAGGTAACGTTGACAAATCTTTTGCTACAAGTTATGGCGATTTTGAAAACGGAAAAGTGTACGTATTAATCGATCAAAATTCAGCTTCAGCAAGTGAAATTGTTGCTGGTGCGCTTCAAGATAATGATAAAGGTATTATTGTTGGGCGTCGTTCTTTTGGTAAAGGTCTCGTTCAACAAGAAATGGATTTAGGTGATGGTTCAGCTGTTAGGCTAACAACATCTCGTTATTACACTCCAACGGGTAGGTCAATTCAAAAACCATACAGTAAAAATGATACTCAGAAATATAATAACGATTATATAGAAAGGATTCATAATGGAGAACTGATATATAAAGACAGTATAAAAGTAGATGATCATTTAAAATATACAACTCCAAAAGGGAAAGTGGTTTATGGTGGAGGAGGAATAGTTCCCGATGTTTTTGTGCCTATTGATACTGTAAACACCTATAGTGTAAGGTTGTATAATAGATTAAATGATTTTGTTTTTAAATATGTAGATAATCATAGAGTAGAAATGAGTAAATGGAAATTAAATGATTTTGTTGAAAAATTTGATAATGACAATAAAATTTTTAATGAATATGTAAATCAATTGGATTTAAATTCTCCAATTTTTGAAGAGGAAAGCAAAAATCTAAAAATATATTTGAATGCTCTTTTTGCTAGAAATTTATTTCAAGAAACCGGTTATTTTATGATTACTCAGAAAAGAGATCCAATGATTTTAAAAGTGATAGAATTGGATAAAAGTACAAATTAGAAGTAATTTGTATCTTTTAAAACTTAATTTACACAAATTTTGACAACTAATAAAAAAATATATTTTGCTTCCGACCAACATTTTGGAGCGCCTACTCCTGAAAAAAGTAAAATCCGTGAGCAAAAGTTTGTAAACTGGTTAGATTCAATTAAAAATGATGCTGAGGTTATTTTTCTTTTAGGAGATTTATTTGATTTTTGGTTTGAATATAAAAAAGTAGTTCCTAAAGGGTTTGTGCGTGTTTTAGGAAAACTAGCAGAACTTAGAGATAGCGGAATACAAATTCATTTTTTTGTTGGAAACCACGATCTTTGGATGCAAGATTATTTTGAAACAGAATTAAATATTCCAACCTACCATAGTCCAAAAGAATTTACATTTAATAATAAAACGTTTCTTATTGGTCATGGAGATGGCTTAGGACCTGAAGATAAAGGGTATAAACGCATGAAAAAAGTGTTTACCAATCCTATTTCTAAATGGTTTTATAGATGGTTACATCCTGATATTGGGATGCGATTAGCTCAATATTTATCAGTTAAAAATAAGTTGATTTCAGGAGAAGAGGATGTGAAATATTTAGGAGAGGAAAATGAATGGTTGGTTCAATATTGCAAAAAGAAATTAACTGAAAAACACTATGATTTTTTTCTTTTTGGGCACAGGCATTTACCACTTGAAATAGCAATTTCAGAAAATTCAAAATACATTAATACTGGAGATTGGATTTCCTATTTTACATACGGTGAATTTGATGGAGTGCAAATGATGTTAAAATCATATTAAAGCTTAAGTTTATCTCTTTTTTTTAACCAATTTTTAACAAGAATTAAAAAAAATATTCTGCTATTTGCAGTGTGTAATAAAGTGTATTAAATTCACGCGATTAAAAACAATAAAAATGATTGAAGAAAATAATGTTTCGGTAGATATTAGAGCTATCAATGAAAAAATTGAAAGAGAAAGTGCTTTTGTAGATTTACTAATGTTAGAGATGAACAAAGTAATTGTTGGTCAAAAGCATATGATTGAACGTTTACTAATTGGTTTATTAGGGAATGGTCATATTTTATTAGAGGGTGTTCCTGGTTTGGCAAAAACATTAGCAATTAATACATTGGCAAAAGCTATTGACGCCAAGTTTAGCAGAATTCAGTTTACACCAGATTTATTACCTGCAGATGTTATTGGTACAATGATTTATAGTGTAAAAGATAATGATTTTACCATAAAAAAAGGACCTATTTTCGCAAATTTTGTATTGGCAGATGAGATAAATCGTGCACCAGCCAAAGTTCAGTCAGCTTTATTAGAAGCTATGCAAGAGCGCCAAATTACTATTGGAGATACTACGTTTAAATTGGATGAACCATTTTTAGTAATGGCAACTCAAAACCCTGTTGAACAAGAAGGAACATATCCATTACCTGAAGCGCAAGTTGACCGTTTTATGCTTAAAACAGTGATTGACTATCCAAAAATGAATGAAGAGCAACTAATTATGCGTCAAAATTTAACTGGAAGTTATGACAACGTAAATGCGGTAGCTTCAGTTGAACAAATTAACAGAGCAAGACAAGCTGTGAGAGAAGTTTATATGGATGAAAAAATTGAAAAATATATCCTTGATCTTATTTTCGCAACACGTTACCCTGAAAAATATAACTTACCAGATTTAAAAGGATTAATAAGTTTTGGAGCTTCACCTCGTGGAAGTATCAACTTAGCTATGGCAGCCAAATGTTATGCGTTTATTAGACGTAGAGGTTATGTAATTCCTGAAGATGTTCGTGCAGTTGTACACGATGTTTTACGCCACAGAATTGGAATTACGTATGAAGCAGAAGCTGAAAATATAACTTCTGAAGATATTATCAATAAAATTGTAAACGAAGTAGAAGTCCCTTAGCAGTTCACAGTTATTAGTCACATTTGGCAGTTTTTTAAACTGAACAACTGAATACTGCAACTGAATACTGTAAACTTTAAAACATGGATACTAAAGAAATACTAAAAAAAGTTCGAAAAATAGAAATCAAGACGCGTCGTTTGTCTGATCATATATTTTCTGGTGAATATCACAGTTCATTTAAAGGACGTGGTATGACTTTTTCTGAAGTGCGACAATACCAATATGGTGATGATGTGAGAGCAATTGATTGGAATGTAACCGCACGTTATAACGAACCTTATGTTAAAGTGTTTGAAGAAGAACGTGAACTAACAATGATGTTGCTAGTTGATGTAAGTGGCTCCGAATTTTTTGGGACAACACAACAATTTAAGAGAGACACCATCACTGAAATTGCGGCAACTTTAGCATTTTCTGCAACTCAGAATAATGACAAAGTAGGTTTGCTTTTATTTTCAGATGAAATGGAATTATTTATTCCACCAAAAAAAGGAAAAAGTCACGTTTTAAGAATTATTAGAGAATTAATTGAGTTTCGTCCAAAAAACACTAAAACTAATATTGCAGAAGCTTTAAAGTTTTTATCTAGTGTTATGAAAAAGAAAGCAATTGTTTTTATGTTGTCTGATTTTATGGATGACAATTATGAGCAAACATTAAAAATTGCAGGGAAAAAACATGATGTTACTGGAATTAGAGTGTTTGATAAACATGATGTTTCAATTCCAAATTTAGGAATGGTTAATATGCTTGATGCCGAAACTGGGAAAACAATCTTAGTAAATACGGCTTCAAAAAATGTTAGAAATGGGTATCAAGCGCATTATTTAAAAACGGTTGATTATTTTGAAAAATCATTTAGTCATAGTGGTTCGGGGATTATTAGTTCTCGAATTGATGAAAACTACGTGAAAAAATTATTAGGTTATTTTAAACATAAAGGAGCAAGATAGATGATGATTTTGAATAGGGTGAAAAATCTACAAATGAAAAAAAAGTTAGCATATATAATTTTATTATTTGGCTTTATTGGCCTGGCTCAAGAAAACCCTGTTTCAATAGAAACAGATACCACATCTATAAAAATTGGAGCGCAAATTCAATTTAAAATAACAGTAAATGAAATAAATAATATTGTTTTTCCGAAGTTACAATTAGATAGTTTAGGGAAAGTAGAAGTAATAGAATCTTTACCTGTAGACACTTTAAAAAACAGATTAGAAAAAAAATATTTATTAACTAGTTTTGATAGCGGGCAATACGTAATTCCAAAACAATTAGTACTTATAAATAATAAGCAATTTTATACAGATTCTCTTTTGATAAATGTTGCAACTGTAAAAGTTGATACGTTAAAGCAAAAAATGTTTCCTATTAAGTCAATTAAAAAAGAACCAAAAACCTTTGACGATTATAAATATTTATTGTGGTGGCTAATTCCAATTTTAATCTTATTGGCGGTAGTTTTGTATTTTATTTTTAGAAAAAAAGAGAAAAAAGAAATTCCAAAAGTATATGTAGCACCAATTAAAGAAGCACTACAACGCTTAAAAGAATTAGACGAAAAACAATTGCTTCAACAAAATAAAATTAAAATTTATTATTCAGAATTAACTGATATTGTAAGAACTTATATAGAAAAAGATATTAACATTCCAGCATTAGAATCAACCACAAATGAGTTAATTGAAATTATTAACGATTTTAATGAATCTAGTAAATTAGGAATATCAAAAGATACTATTCAACAATTAAAAGAAGTATTACAAAGTGCTGATTTGGTAAAATTTGCCAAATCTAAACCAATTATTGAGGAAATTAAAAGAGACAGAACAGCTGTTGAGGATGTTCTTAAAAACACACAACATGCGGTTCATATAAATGATGAAAAGGCTAAAAATGAGGATTTAAATGAAGAAGTTTTTATTCAAAATAAACCGAAGAAAAAGAAAAATAACTTAGTAAAATATATTTTAATTTTTATTGCGGTATTTTTTATAGCTATTGGTGTTGCAGGATATTTTGGATACACTTATATTAAAGAAAAATTTATAGGAAATACAACTTCAGAAATGATAGATAAACAATGGTATACTTCAACCTATGGTTATCCTTCAGTTGGTATTGAAACGCCTGAAATATTACAAGCACAATCAATAGAAATTCCTGAAAATTTAAAATCAATTATTGAAGATGCAACCACCTATAATTACGGAAGTTTAATTAGCAATTTCTATATAGAAGTAACAACAACTAGTTTTGTAAATGAATTAGTAGATTTTGATTATGAAGCTGGTATTCAGGCAGCTTTGCAGCAAATGTCTCAAAAAACAGGAATTAATTTTACAGATTTACAGGAAGAAATTAGAATAAATAATGGTATAGAAGGTAGAGTAATTACTGCTAGTTATGAATTTAATAATCCAGTTACCAAGCAGCTAACTAACAATAAATTAGCCATGTTGTTTTTTGCAGACACAAAAAATATTCGTCAAGTAATTATCACACAATTAGATTCTGATGAAAATGCCAAGCAAGTGAGTGAACGAATCTTAAAATCAGTGTCTTTAAACCCATAAACTATGTTTCAGAATTTCGAATTTTTAAATCCACAGTTTTTATGGTTGTTAATATTAATACCAATATTAGCAGTTTGGTATTTTTTAATACGCAAAAATGACAGTGCATCATTAACCATTGCAAGTACAAAAGGGTTTAAAATAAAACCTTCAATTTTATCAAAATTGAAACCAGTATTGTATGTTTTAAGATTGTTAGCATTAACCTTATTAATTATTGCTTTAGCACGCCCAAGAAATGTTGAGGTAAGCCAAAAAACCAAAACCAATAAAGGAATTGATATTGTAATGGCAATTGATGTTTCGGCAAGTATGTTGGCAAGAGATCTAAAACCAAACCGTTTAGAAGCACTAAAAGTGGTAGCAACTGAATTTGTAAATCAACGTCCAAATGATAGAATTGGAATTGTGGTTTATGCAGGTGAAAGTTTTACACGAACACCAATTACAAGTGATAAACGAATTATAAGAAATACCATTTCAGATATTAAATGGGGAGATTTAGATGGTGGTACAGCCATTGGAATGGGCTTAGGTTCAGCAGTAAACCGTTTAAAAGAAAGTAAAGCTAAAAGCAAGGTTATTATTTTATTAACTGACGGAGTAAATAACACTGGTTTTGTTGATCCAAAAACAGCAACTGAATTGGCTGTTGGTTTAGGAATTAAAGTTTATACAATTGGTTTAGGAACAAACGGAACAGCATCATTTCCTTATGCAAAAGACCCAAGAACAGGAGAATTACTTTTTAGAAGTTCACCTGTTGAAATTGATGAAGTTTTACTTCGGTATATTGCAAAAGAAACGGATGGGAAATATTTTAGGGCAACAGATAACTCTAAATTGAAGGCGATTTATAATGAAATTAATAAATTAGAAAAAACGGAGGTAGAAGAGTTTAAATATTATAATTATCAAGAAAAATATAGATTTTTAGTGCTTTTAGCAGGTTTTTTAATTTTGATTGAAATAGGATTAAAATATACAATTTTCAGAAGTTTTATTTAAAAATAAAATGTCATTTCTGTATTAGCAGCAATGATAAAAAAAGGAAAAATTAGAAGAATAGTTAAAACTAAAAACAATTCAACATTTAAACAATAATTAAAGAATGTATCAAATAGAAGAACCAACATATTTTATATACCTAGCAATTATTCCAGTAATATTTGTGTTGTTTTTATTGGTGCTTTGGTGGAAAAAAAGAACTCAAAAGCAATTTGCAGATGATAATTTAATTCAAAAATTAAGTCCAGAAAAATCCATCTTTAAATCATTCTTAAAAATTACAATGCTATGCTTAGGATTGGCATTTTTAATCATTTCATTAACAAATCCTAAAATGGGAACAAAGTTAGAAACAATAAAACGCCAAGGTGTTGATATTGTTTTTGCGCTAGATGTTTCAAAAAGTATGTTAGCTGAAGATATTGCTCCAAGTCGTTTGGATAAAGCGAAACAAATAATTACAAAAATTATTGATAATTTAGGAAGCGATAGAGTAGGGATTATTATTTATGCAGGAAATTCATATCCTTTATTGCCAATTACAACAGATCACGCAGCGGCAAAAATGTTTTTGCAAAATGCAAATCCAGATATGGTTTCAAGTCAAGGAACAGCCATTAATGAAGCCATTGAAAGAGCAATTACCTATTATGATAATGATGAACAAACCAATAGATTTTTGTTTATAGTTTCTGATGGTGAAGACCACGAAGAAAACACCATTACTTTAGCGAAAGAAGCCCAAAAAGAAAAAATTAAAATTTATACAGTGGGTGTTGGAACTAATGAAGGAGGTCCAATTCCAATACGAGAAATTGGAGATGGAATTAGCTATAAAAAAGACAATGAAGGAGAAGTGGTTATCACTAAAATGAATGAAGCTATTTTAAAAGAAATTGCATACGAAGGGAAAGGAAAATACATTAACGGAAATAAAACACAGGAAACTATTGATATTATTGATGATATATTATTAAAAGCAGAAAAAAATGAATTTGAATCTAAACAATTTTCAGATTACAAAGATCAATTCCAATGGTTTATAGGTTTTGGCTTGCTGTTTTTAATAATAGATGTATTATTGCTTGAAAAGAAAACAAAATGGATTCAAAAATTGAATTTATTCAATCAATCTGGAATGCCAAAAAGAAAGTAACAAATGAAAAAACAGGTAATCATATTATTTTTATGTTTTTCAACATTGGTTTTTTCTCAGCAAAAGAATCAAAAAGAATTGGAACGTGAAGCCAGAGAAGATGTTAGAGAAGGAAACAAACTTTACAATCAGTTAAAATTTAAAGAAGCTGAAATTGCTTATAAAAAAGGCTTGTCTAAAAATCCAAATTATCCTACAGCTTCCTATAATTTAGGAAATTCTATTTATCAACAGGACAGAAATAAAGAAGCTGTAAGTCAGTTTGAATTGGTTGAAAAAACCTTTAAAGAGAAACAAAGTAAAGCCGAAGCTTATCATAATATGGGAAATTCTTTTATGAAAGATAAGCAATATGAAAAAGCAGTGGAAGCTTTTAAAAATTCTATGCGGAATAATTCAAAAGACGAAGAAACACGCTATAATTTAGCAATGGCTCAAGAATTATTAAAAAAACAGCAACAAGATAATAAAGACAACAAAGACGATAAAAAGGATAATAAAGACGGTAAAGACAAAGATCAAAAAGACAAAGACGGAGGCGATAAGGAAAAGAAAGAAGATCAGAATAAAGACAAAGGGAAAGATAAGGAAGATGAAAAAGGTGATCAAAAGAAAGATCAGGATAAAAAGGACGAAGAAAATAAAAAAGATCAACAACCAAAACCTAATCAATTGTCTCCTGAGCAAATAAAACAATTGCTAGAAGCCATGAATAATGAAGAAAATAAAACTCAGAAAAAACTAAATGCCGAAAAAGCAAAAGGCAAAAAAATTAAACAAGAAAAAGACTGGTAGAAAATGAAAATGATCAAGTTTTACATACTAACAATATTAATGTTTGCAACACACGTTATTTTTGCTCAAGTTGAGTTTAAAACAGCTGTAAGTAAAAATAAATTAGGAGTAAATCAACGTTTTAGAATTGAATTTACCGTTAATAAACAAGGAGCCGATAATTTTAAACCACCTTCATTTGTTAATTTTAAAGTTGTTGGTGGCCCAAGTTCTTCTGTAAATCAATCTTGGATTAATGGGAAAGCAAGTTATTCTCAAGCCTATATTTATATTGTTGAACCAAAAGAAATTGGTGAATTTACTATTGAACCTGCAACTATTGAATATAAAGATGAACTAATAAAATCAAATGCTGTTAAAATTACAGTTACTGAAGAAGTAGAAATACCTAAAGACCCAAATAATCCAGATTATGTAGCGCAGCAAAGTATTCATTTAGTAGCTGAAGTTTCCAAATTAAATCCATATGTTGGAGAAGGAATTTATGTAGTATACAAATTATTTGTAAGTGAAAATATTAACCTTTATGGCTCTCAAATAAATGAAACACCACAATACAAAGGCTTTTGGAATCAAGATATTGAAGTAAAACAAGTTAATTTTAAAAGTGGACAGTTCAACGGTGAAAATTATAAATATGTAATACTTAAAAAAGCTATTTTAATTCCACAAAGTTCAGGTAAATTAGTAATTGAACCTATTGAAATGAGTTTTTCAGTTGGAATTCCAACAGGAAGAGGTGACTTTTTTGGAAATATGATTACTAGGAATATTAATTATTCAACCAAATCAGCGGCAAAAAATGTGAATGTAAAAGCGTTGCCTGAAGAAGGCAAACCTATAGATTTTTCAGGCGCTGTTGGTGAATTTGATTTTAAAGTTTTAGCTGATAAAAATATATTGAAAGCCAATGAGGCAGCTCAAATTAATGTTGAAATTTCAGGAAGTGGTAATTTAAAATTATTTGAAATTCCTAAAATAACAACTCCAGCTGAGTTAGAAGTGTACACTCCAGAGCATAAAGAACAAGTTGAAACCTCACTGTCAGGATTGCGAGGAAGTATTTCAGATGCATATACCGTAGTGCCACAATTTAAAGGGAAATATAAAATCCCAGAAGTCTCATTTACCTATTTTAATATTAAAGAAGAAAAATACAAAACCATAACTTCTGAAGCAATTATAGTGAATGTAACTGAAGGGAAAGAATTACCTTCAGCTAATAATAGTAATAATACAGAGAAGCAATATGTTGTTTCTAACGGTAATAATTTTAGATTTATATCCTTAAATACAACTTTTAAACCTGCTGTAGAGGAAGAATTCTTTAAATCTACATTATTTTATTTATTGTTATTATTACCATTTTTAGCAATTCCAATAGGAATTATTATAGGAAATAAAAAGGCTAAAAGAGCAGGAGATGTTTTTGGAAACAAAATTAGAAAAGCAGATAAGTTGGCTCGAAAATATTTGTCTGAGGCTAAAAAACAATTAGGAAATCATGAAGCATTTTATATTGCTTTAGAAAAGGCATTGCATAATTTTTTAAAGGCAAAACTTCATATTGAAACATCAGATATTTCGAAGGAGAAAATTTCAGAAATATTAAAAAATAAAGGTGTTGAAACCTCAACAATTGAAGAATTTATTGCAGTATTAAACGATTGTGATTTTGCACGTTATACACCAACAACAAGCGTAATGATGAAGCAAGAGTTTGAAAAGGCGAAGAATGTAATAACTAAAATTGATAAGTATTTGTAAAATGAAAAAAATATTTTTTAGCATAGCACTACTTTTTAGCTCGATTGTATTTTCTCAAACTTCAGATGAATTATTTTCGAAGGGAAATAATCTATACCAAAACGGAAAATATTCTGAAGCCATAGAATTGTATTCGTCTATTGAAAAACAAGGGCTCATATCAGATGATTTGTTTTTTAATTTAGGAAATTGTTATTACAAATTAAATAAAGTAGCGCCTTCCATTTATTATTATGAAAAAGCGTTAAAAATAAATCCAACACATCAGGATGCTTCTTTTAATTTGGCATATGCAAAGCGAATGACGATTGATGTAATTGAAGATTTACCTCAAACTTTTTTACAACGTTTTTCTTCAACAGTAATTCAAAAATTACCATTTGAAACTTGGGCTATTATTGCAGTTTTGGCATCGTTTTTAGCTTCAATATTGTTTTTATTATATCATTTTTCATACGCATCTAGAAAGAAGTTATTTTACTTTAATACTTCCATATTTGCAGTATTTGTGCTTTTGATAAGTACTTTTTTCGCATTTCATAATTATGACACAGTTAAAAAAAACAGAACAGCTATTGTTTTTGTAGATAAAGTTGAAATAAAAAATGCTCCTTCTACAAGTAGTGAAGTGGTTTTTGAACTTCATGAAGGAACTAAAGTGTTAATTTTAGACGAACTAGATAGCTGGAAAAAAATTAAAATAGCTGACGGTAAAATAGGTTGGATTTACGCTGATGATATAAAAGAAATTTAGGTTTTAAGTGAAAAGCGTTTATTATTCATATTAAAAATATTAATTAGTAATCATTTTTTCAGATTCTTCTTCTACTACTTTTAAAAAGTCAGGAAAAAGCATGGGTGCTAAATTTTTAACGGGCTCATATAAAATTGAAGTTTCTTTTTGTTCAGATGAAATAAAAGGAATGGTATTATTAAGTTTTGTAAAAACCAGCAAAATAACACTTAATATAAGCCCAATTTTAAGCACGCCAAAAATACCTCCGAATAATTTATTCATAAATCCTAAAGAAGCAAAATCGGCAATTTTTGTAAATAATTTTCCTAACAATCCAATAACTAAAACTATAATAGCAAAAGTAATGGCAAAAGAAATGATAGTTATGTAGCGTTCCTCCCAAGAAACATATTCAGCTAATAAATTACTCACAAAATACGAGAAATGGATAGCGCCGTAAACACCTGCAATTAAAGCAACCAGTGAAGCTACTTCAACAAATAAACCTTTTAACAAACCTCTAACAAACCCGAAGATTAAAAATGCCGCAATTATAATATCAAAAGTATTCATATAAGAGTTTTTGTAAATATACATGAATCGATTTGTATATTTGCAGACTAACTAGAAATTTCAAATGTCAAGAGATCAAAAATTAAAGGAAGATTACGAGCAATTACTGGAGATCTTAGCA
>NZ_JBFFOE010000074.1:0-12704 GCF_041562875.1 Lutibacter sp.
ATGGGCGGTCCTGGTTTGTTTCCTGTGTTTTCTATTTTAGATCCGCAAGTAGTACAATCAATTCCACGGCGTCAAATTGAAAACGGAATTGCTGATGCTTTTACCCACGTGATGGAACAATACATTACCTATCCGGTGGACGGGATGCTTCAAGATCGTTTTTCAGAAAGTATTTTGCAGACTTTAATTGAAGTTGCACCAAAAATATTGAAAGATCCATCTGATTATAATGCCGCAGCAAACTTTATGTGGAGTTGCACCATGGCATTAAACGGTCTCATTCAAAAAGGCGTTCCATCCGATTGGGCAACGCATATGATGGGTCACGAGTTAACTGCTTTATTTGGCATAGACCATGCAAGAACCTTGGCGATTATCGGACCTAACCATTACACCTATAATTTTGAAAATAAAAAAGAAAAATTAGCACAATATGCTGAACGTGTTTGGAAAGTTACCGATGGCACTTTAGAGGAAAAAGCTAAAGCCGGAATTGAAAAAACCAAAGCCTTTTACAATTCCTTGGGAATAAAAACGTCACTTTCTGAATATACAGATGACTATAAAGGAACTGCTGAAATTATTTCAAAACGGTTTACAGAACGTGGTTGGAAAGGTTTGGGAGAACGCCAAAATGTGACACCAAGCGATGTGGAAAAAATAGTAGAAATGAGTTATTAAAAAATTATGAAAATTATGAAAACAATAAAATATTTAATGGTAGTTCTTACAATAATTACAGCTGCAAGTTGTAAAAACGAAAAACAAACGCCAAAAGCAGAAGATGCAGCAGCAACTGAAACTATTAATAAAACAGAAAAAACTATGAACGTATTATTTGTATTAACTAGTCACGAAGATTTAGGAAAAACTGGAGAAAAAACTGGTTTTTGGATTGAAGAATTTGCAAGCCCTTATTACTATTTAGTAGATAAAGGTGTAAAAGTAACTGTTGCATCGCCAAAAGGAGGGCAACCACCAATTGACCCAAAAAGTGAATTGGCCGACTTTTCAACACCAGCAACTGAAAGATATAATAAAGATACTGCAACAAAAGAGCTTATTAAAAACACGGTAAAATTAGCAACTGTAAACCCAGCAGATTATGATGCTGTTTTTTATCCTGGTGGTCACGGACCGTTATGGGATTTAGCTGAAGACAAAACATCAATTGCATTGATAGAAAGTTTTTACAATGCTAACAAACCTGTAGCTTTTGTTTGTCACGCACCAGCAGCTTTAAAACACCCTAAAAAAGCAGACGGTTCTCCTTTAGTAAAAGGTAAAAAAGTAACCGGTTTTAGCAACTCTGAAGAAGCAGCCGTACAACTAACAGAAGTTGTACCGTTTTTACTAGAAGATATGTTACAAGAAAACGGAGGAACCTATTCAAAAGGAACTGATTGGGCGCCTTATGCTTTAGAAGATGGCTTATTAATTACAGGTCAAAATCCTGCTTCATCAGAATTGGTAGCGGAATTGTTATTAAAAAAATTAGAGAAATAATAATATCACTTTAATTTTAAAAAGCTCATTAATGAAAATTAATGAGCTTTTTTTATTATTTATTGAAGATTTTAAACCAATTTTAAAACGGTTCTTCCTTTTAATTTCCCTTCTAACATTAAGTTTAATTTCTCACTTAATTCATTAAAAGTTATGGTGGTACAATTATCTTCTAAATTTTCAAGCTTCCACTCATCAGCTAATTTATTCCAAACTTGCTCTCTGTAGTTCATTGGGTAATTTTGAGAATCTATTCCAATTAAAGATATTCCTCTTAAAATAAAAGGAAATACGGTTAAATCTAGCTTCGGAGAAGCCACATTTCCACAACAAGTAACCACACCTAATGGCTTTACCGTTTTTATAATATTTTCTAAAATAACACCTCCAACAGTATCAATTCCACCAGCAAATAGTGGTTTTAATAATGGTTTTTTTGGCATTTCTTCAAAATCTTTTCTTGAAATTACTTCCAAACCTAAGCCTTCTAAATATTCTTTTTCAGTATCTTTCCCTGTTATTGCCGTAACTTTATACCCCAATTTATTTAATATCAACACACTTAATGAACCTACACCACCAGTAGCTCCTGAAACAACAATATTTCCGTCTTCAGGTTTTACAGTTTCAACCAATTTTAAAACTGACATACCAGCTGTTAAACCCGCAGTTCCAAAAATCATAGCTTCTTTCATTGAAAGGTTTTTAGGTAACTTAACCACCCAACTTTCAGGAACTTTCACATATTCTGCAAAACCTCCATTGGTGTTCATCCCTAAATCATAACTAGTTACAATAACGGCATCATCAATTTTAAATTTTTCAGAATTAGATGAAACAACCGTGCCAACTGCATCAATTCCTGGAGTATGAGGATAATTCCGTGTAACTCCTTTGTTTCCACTTGCCGATAAAGCATCTTTATAATTTAATGAGCTATAATGTACTTTAATTAGTAATTCTCCTTCTTCTACTACTTCAAAAGGCATTTCTTTTATTGCTGAAATAAATTTTTCATTTTCTTCTTCAACTCTAAAAGCTTTGAAGGTTGATTTAGTATTTATCATAATTGTTTCCTTGCTTTTTATTAAATTTACAACAAATTTCGACCAATAAATTGGTGTACACAAGAGCTTACAAATTATGCACTTACGAACATTTTGTACTGTTTTGTATAGATACAAGGTTTTAAAAGCAAAGAAAATGAAAAAAAGTTATTGTCCTATAGATACTTTTATAAATACTATTAAAGGAAAACGTAAAAGCACCATTATTTTACACCTTTCTGAAGGTCATAAAAGATATAGCGAATTGCTTAGACTTATTCCTGATATTAGTGAGCGTATGATGAGCAGGCAATTGAAAGAATTAGAAGCTGATAACTTAATTAATAGAAAAGTATTTCCTGAAGTTCCACCCAGAGTTGAATATAGCTTAACTGATTTAGGAGAAGAAATACACCCTTTTTTAAAAGGAATGTTTAAAGGTGGAATTATTTTTGAAAATAGGATTGCCTCGGAAGAAAACTAACTTCTTTACTTTAGCATTAGATAACGCATTTAAACAGCTGGCTAGTTATATTTAAAAGACAGCTTTTTTAGAGCTTAAAAACTCTTTTTAAAATCCTTTAGAGGCCATTACTTATTTACATGACAGCACGGTAGATTTACTATTTGTAGATATTGATATGTCCGATTTAAATGGGGTGGATTTAGTAAAGTCATTAATAAGCCCACCAAAAAGAATTTTCACTACAGGCTACAGTGAATATGTTGTTGAAGGATTTAAAGTTGACGTCATAGATTAATAGACTACGCTACTTTTTTAAAAACTTCAGATAAGGACAAATCTTGGTTTGATTTGTTCAATAAACAACCTGAACAATTATAAAGTAATAATGATTTTTTGATTCAAGAGAATGAATTGTATTCGCTATTAAATTATCTTTTTTCAGTGAATATGAATTATTTTAAAGTTGAGCTAATATTAACTAAATTTGCTTTCTAAATAAATATGAAATGTCTTTACTTCTTTTATATGCTGCAGTTTCAATCTTTTTTTCATTTTTATGTTCAATACTTGAGGCTGTTTTATTAAGTATTACCCCAACATTTATTACCATAAAAAAGCAAGAAGGTAAATTGTTTGCGAAAACCCTTGAGTATTTTAAAAATGATGTAGACAAGCCTTTAATAGCTATTTTAACAATTAATACCATTGCGCATACAGTTGGTGCCATTATGGTTGGTGTACAAGCAGAAACATTAGATTATAAAGTTAATATTCTTGGAGTAAATATTGTTGGTATTGTATCTGCAATTATGACTATTTTAATTTTAGTAGTTTCTGAAATTATACCAAAAACAATTGGCGCTAAATATTGGCAACAACTTGCAAACATTACATCTAAAGCATTAGTTTTATTAATTTTCCCATTAAAATGGACGGGTATTTTATGGTTGTTGCAGTTAACAACTAAATTGATTGGAGGTAAAGGGATACATGGTTCTGTTTTAAGTAGAGAAGAGTTTCACACAATGACTGATATTGCTGAAAAAGAAGGAGTTTTTAAAGAAAATGAAAGTACAATTATTAAAAATTTACTTACGTTTAAAGAAGTTCAAGCTAAAGATATAATGACACCAAAAACAGTGATGCTTACTGCATCTGAAGATGATACAATACAATTTTTTTACAAAAAACATCCTAAACTTCAGTTTTCAAGAATACCTATTTTTAAAGAAAATTCAGATAATATTACTGGTTTTGTAATCAAAAGTGAACTTTTAGAAGAAATTATTAAGGGAAATGGTGAGAAAAATCTTTTAGAATTAAAACGTGAAATATTAGTCACAAATAGAAATTTACCAATTCCTGATTTGTTTGAGAAATTTATTGCGGAACGAGAACATGTGGCTTTGGTTGTTGATGAATATGGAACAACAAGCGGTTTGGTAACTATGGAAGATGTTATTGAAACATTACTAGGCTTAGAAATTATGGACGAAAGTGATAAAGTTGATGATTTACAAAACTTAGCACGTAAAAATTGGGAAGCAAGAGCTAAAAAATTAGGCTTGCTATTTAAAGACAAAAATACTAAGGAAAAAAACTAATCTTCCTCAGTATATTCGTCATATAAAAAATCATTATAAGGGAAGCGTGAAATATGAATTTTCTTTATTTCTTCAAAAACCTTTTCTTTAAATTCTTCCATATTCTCTTTATTTAAAGCCGAAATAAACAAACACTTATTATCCATTTTATTCATCCAAGTTTTCTCCCATTCGGCTAAAGTGTAATGAATTTTAGATTTTTCTGTAACTAAATCATCATCTTCAATTGTTTCATGTTGATAAGCATCAATTTTATTGAAAATCATAATAGTTGGTTTGTCACTACTTTTTATTTCATCTAAAATTTTATTTACCGAAGCAATATGATCTTCAAAATTAGGATGAGAAATATCAACTACGTGCAATAATAAATCTGCTTCACGAACTTCATCTAAGGTAGATTTAAAAGATTCAACCAATTGGGTTGGTAGTTTTCTAATAAAACCAACAGTATCTGTTAATAAAAAAGGGATGTTTTTAATCACTACTTTTCTAACGGTGGTATCTAAAGTTGCAAATAATTTATTTTCAGCAAAAACATCGCTCTTACTCACTACGTTCATTAAAGTAGACTTTCCAACATTTGTGTAACCAACTAAAGCAACACGCACCATTTTTCCGCGGTTTTTGCGTTGCACGGCCATTTGTTTGTCTATAATCTTTAATTTTTCTTTTAGCAATACAATTTTATCTCTAATAATTCGTCTATCAGTTTCAATTTCTGTTTCACCAGGTCCACGCAAACCAATTCCTCCTTTCTGACGTTCTAAGTGTGTCCAAAGACGTGTTAATCTTGGTAATAAATATTGGCATTGCGCTAATTCAACTTGGGTACGTGCATAACTAGTTTGAGCTCTTTTAGCAAAAATATCAAGAATTAAATTAGTCCTATCTAATACTTTACAGTTTAATACTTTTTCAATATTTCTTAATTGAGATGAAGAAAGTTCGTCATCAAAAATAGCAGTTTCAATATGATGAGCCTGCATATAGTCTCGTACTTCTTCTAGTTTTCCTGTTCCTATAAAGGTTTTAGGATGTGGCATTTCTAGCTTTTGGGTAAATCGTTTAACGGCAATTCCTCCAGCGGTTAGTGTTAAAAACTCTAATTCATCTAGATATTCATGCGCTTGCTCTTCATCTTGATGTTGGGTTACAACACCAATTAATACAGCCTTTTCAGATGATACTTCTCTTTCTTCTATCATTCTGCAAATTTACAAAATACTTTACTTGAAAATATGAATTGATACTTTTTTAATAAGGTAGCTTAAAATGAAAAGTTGTTCGAACACCCTCTTCTAATTCTAACCATATTTCACCTCACTAATTTAAGCATTAAATCTTTATAAATATTTAAACCTAAACCATTACCTATTTTAAAATCTTTATCTTCTGTCTGAAAAAAACAATCAAAAATCATTTTGAATTTGTTTTTTTGGAATCCCAAAATCCGTATTTTTTATATAAAACGCTAAAAATAGATTTTCATCGTTCTTTATAAATAGATCTCTAGTAGTAGAGGGTAAATTTAACTTAAGATCTATATTTTTAGTTGATAAAAGCGTGTTTGTTTCTTTTTGAATTTCAACTATTTCTTACAATGCTTTAACGACATTCACATTTTCTAAATTAACTTTTAGTTGACTAGATTTCTATTTTAGAAATATCAATAGCATCGTTTATAATGGTAATTAAACGTTTTTAGATTTATTAATAACTTCAACAAACCAATCTCTTCTTACATTTCAATTTGAAAATTAAGCTATAAATTTCCATTATTATTTAATGCCTTAATGATTTTTATTTGGTTTTATAACTAAAACTAAAAATGCTTACTTTAGCAAATAGAACCTTTAACACCATGTTTAATATCTATGTTTTCATACTTTAAATCTCCTGGTAAAAATAGCCACGCTTATACTATTGCATTCTACAATCTTGAAAATTTATTTGATACTAAAAATGATCCCAATACTTTAGATGATGATTTTACTCCAAAGGGCAAAAAGAATTGGAACAACTATCGTTATAAAAATAAAATAAGAAAATTAGGCAATGTTATTGCTCAATTAGGAACTGAAAAATCATTTTTTGCACCAGCAATTGTTGGTGTTGTTGAAGTTGAAAATAAAGCTGTATTAAATGATCTAGTGGCTTCAAATAAATTAAAAAATCATCATTATGGATTTGTGCATTACGATTCACCAGATGAACGTGGAATTGATGTGGCATTACTCTATAAAAAAGAACTTTTTGAATTGTTACATTCTGAAACTTTCCCGCTCTATTTAGAAGGTAACAATGGAGAAAGAGACTATACAAGAGATGTTTTATTGGTAAAAGGGAATTTAAATGGAGAATTAGTTCATGTACTTGTTAATCATTGGCCATCAAGAAGAAGTGGTGAAGATTTAACAGAAGAAAAAAGAATTAAAGCAGCTGAATTAGTGGTAAGTATTATTGAAAAAATAACTATTGAAACAGAAGAAGCAAAGATTATTATTATGGGTGATTTTAATGATGATCCTTCAAATATAAGTGTAAAAAAGCATTTGGTAAATGACACTTTTTACAATCCTATGGAACGTTTAATTAATACTGGAAATGGCACTTTGAATCATCAAAAAACGTGGCATTTGTTTGATCAGATTATATTTTCAAAAAATTTCTTTACAATTGAAGAGAAAAAACATTCATTTAAATATGCTGAAGTTTTTGATAGACTTTTTATAAAAGAATGGGAAGGAAAATACAAAGGAAATCCCTTTAGAACCTATATTGGAAAATGGTATCAAGGTGGTTTTAGTGATCATTTTCCCGTATATGTATATTTGAAAAGAAATTAAAAACTTCAGTTCGAGTGTTTTTTGTGTAGTAAAACGGAGCAGGGCTGAACGTTTAAAAATGTTCAGTGAACATTTTTAGTGATAGAGCCCAGTTGGCGTATTGGCGATGTATCGAGAACCTTTTTTAACATTAATTTTTCTGTTCTCAATACAATCTTCTATCTTAAATCACTCGGACTAAAAAAATTATCATTAAAAAGTAATTGCACCTAATGGGTTAACTGTATTTTTTAAAAAAGAAGTATAATTATGAAAATAGCTTCACAATATCATTTCCATTCGCTAAAAGAAGCAACGCAATTAAAAGAATAAATCCAGTAATTTGGGCGTATTCTAAAAACTTATCATTTGGTTTTCTACCTGTAATCATTTCGTATAAAGTAAACATTACATGACCACCATCCAATGCTGGTATTGGTAATAAATTCATAAAACCAAGCATAATAGATAAAAAGGCTGTAATACTCCAGAAAGCTTGCCAACTCCAAGTTGCCGGGAAAATATTTCCAATAGCAATAAAACCACCAATACTAGTTGCACCTTTCTTAGTGAACACATATTTAAACTGTGTGATATAATCTTTTAAAGTCCAAATAGCAATAGAGTTTCCTGTTGAAATACTTTCTGAAAACGAATAATCTTTATGTTGTAAATTAATACCACTTAAAACATTATAAGAGACACCAATTTGATTGTTTTCTCCTGGTTTAACAGTAATATTAAGAATATTTGAATCTCTTTCAATGCCAAGTGTAATTTCTTCTTTTGAGTTTAAAACCAATGTAGAAAACTCATTCCAATAGTTAATAGGTGTGTTGTTTACGGAAACAATTTTGTCATTTACTTGAATTCCTGCAATTTTAGCGGGGGAATTTTCAGTAACCAAATTTATTATTGCAGGTCTTCTAACTTCAAAAGGTTTCATAACTCCATTTTCCCACATTACTTCTCCAATATTTTCTGGGATAGTTATTGTTTCTGTAGTACCATTCTGGTGAAGTACGTCTAATGATGTAATTCCTCTTAAAAATAAATGTTTGTTAACATCAGTTACATCTAAAGGCTCAATACCATTAAATTTTAAGATTTTATCACCATCTTCAAATCCATATTGTTTGAAAGATTCGTGAACTGAAAATCCGTCTTTTACATCTAATGAATTCACAAAATCAATTCCCCAAACGAAGGTGATCATAATGTAAATTAAAATACCTAAAATAAAGTTTACAGTTACACCACCTAACATTATAATTAAACGTTGCCAAGCTGGTTTGGATCTAAATTCCCAAGGTTGCGCAGGCAGTTTCAGTTGCTCGGTATCCATACTTTCATCTATCATTCCAGAGATTTTTACATAACCTCCTAATGGAATCCAACCAATACCATATTCTGTTTCTCCAATTTTCTTTTTAAGTAAAGAAAATTTATAATCAAAAAATAAGTAAAATTTTTCAACACGAGTTTTAAATATTTTTGCAGGAATAAAATGTCCTAATTCGTGCAATACTATTAAAAACGATAAACTTAAAATAAACTGTGCTGCTTTTATAACTATCTCCATATATATTTTCAAAAATAAAATCGCACAAATGTACGGTTTTAAATACAGTTGTAAAACCTAAAAAACTACTGAACAAAGACTTTTAACAAAGTTTTAGAATTGAATAGGTACAATGAAAGACAATTGTATTAAATTTGAACCTTAATTTATTAAATAAAATGGATTTAAAGTTTTTTAAAAAGTCAGTTCCAACATTAGCTATTATGGCGTTGTTTTCAGTTCTTATGATCTATGCAATTTATACATTACTAACTCCCGAAAAAAGATTGCCAGTATATAATCCGTCTGATGTAAACCCTAGATTGGTTGACGAAAGTATTATTCACATACGAAGAAATCATAAAATAGCTGATTTTAGTTTGATTAACCAAAATGGTGATACAATTACTCAAAAAAATTATGAAGGTAAAATTTATGTAGCTGATTTCTTTTTTACAAGATGTATGACTATTTGCCCAGTAATGACAAATAACATTGGTAAACTTCAAGAAGTTTTTAAAAATGATGATGATGTGATGTTTTTATCACATTCAGTTACACCTGTTATGGATAGTGTTTCTGTATTAAGAGAATATGCAGATAAAAAAGGAGTGATAGACGCCAAATGGAACATTACTACTGGGGATAAGAAGCATATTTATAATCTTTCCCGTAAAAGTTACTTTGCTGTTTTAGATGAAGGAGATGGAGGTTTACAAGATTTTGTGCATACTGAAAATTTTGTGTTGGTTGATAAAAAAAGACAAATTAGAGGTTTTTATGATGGTACAGACAATGAAGATATTGAACGTTTAATAGCAGATATTAAAATTTTACAAAACGAATTTAAGGATTAGTGATATTTGTCATTGTTTAGAATGATTCTAATTTAGTATATTTGCTCACTATTTATAATTATTCTTAATAATGTTTAAAACTATTGCAAATTTACGAATTGGAGAAAAAGCTTTTATAGAAAAACTTTGTTTAGAAAATATTCCTTTAGAATTGCTTGAAATGGGTTGTTTGCCTGGAATTGAAGTTCAATTAATTCAAACTGCACCACTTAATGACCCTTTGTATATTAAAGTAAATGGAAGTCATTTAGCTATTAGGAGAGAAACTGCAGAAAAAATAACAGTTGTAAAGTAATAGTATTAATGAGTAATGAAAAAGTTGTAAAAGTTGCTTTAATAGGGAATCCAAATACAGGGAAAACTTCAATATTTAACCAACTTACTGGTTTAAAACAAAAAGTTGGAAACTACCCAGGAATAACAGTTGAAAAAAAGCAAGGTATTTGTAAATTAAGCCATACTGTTAAAGCAGAAATCACTGATTTACCAGGGACTTATAGTATTAATCCAACTTCTTTGGATGAAACCTTGGTATTAGATACTCTATTGGATGAAAAAAAGAGTGGTTTTCCCGATGTTATCATCGTTGTTGTTGAAATTGAAAATATTAAAAGAAATTTACTTCTATTTACACAAATAAAAGATTTAAAAATTCCAACTATTTTGGTTATCAATATGATTGATCAAATGAAACGGAAAGGAATTAATATTGATGTAAAACAATTAGAAGAAAAGTTAAACACAAAGATTGTTTTAGCAAGTGCAAGGAAAAATATTGGTATTGAAGAATTAAAATCTACAATCTTAGAATATAAAAAATTAGATGTTACACCTATTGGAAAAATAACGGATAGAATAGATAAAGAATATTTTACAAGATTAAAAAATGCTTTTCCAGAATTTCCATTATACAAATCTTGGTTATTAATTACCCAGAATAATGAATTTGATTTTTTAACGAATGAACAGCGAAAGTTAGTATTAACATTTAGAGAAGATTTAGGTTGTATAAAAAGATACCAGCACAAAGAAACAATTTTAAGATATCAAATAATAAACGATGTATTAAAAGAAAGTTTTAATGTTGATAAGTCTAAAGCTTCTGACTTAAGAGGAATCTTAGATAGAGTGCTAACACATAAAATTTTTGGATATGTAATTTTTGCATTAATATTATTATTTATTTTTCAAGGTATTTTTGATTGGGCTACCTATCCAATGGATTTAATTGATACGGCTTTTGCAAACTTAAGTTCTTGGGTGAAAACTGTTTTACCAGCTGGAACTTTTACAAATTTAATAGCCGAGGGTATTGTCCCAGGTATTGGAGGTGTGGTTATATTTATACCTCAGATAGCTATTTTATTTACTTTTATTTCCATATTAGAAGAGACTGGATATATGAGCCGCGTAGTATTTTTGATGGATAAAATAATGCGAAAATTTGGAATGAGCGGTAAAAGCGTAATCCCTTTAATTTCAGGAACAGCTTGTGCAATTCCAGCAATTATGGCTTCAAGAAACATAGGTAATTGGAAAGAACGATTAATTACAATTTTAGTAATTCCATTTACCACCTGCTCTGCACGTTTACCTGTTTATGCTATTTTAATAGCTTTAATAATTCCTGATCAATCTGTTTTAGGTATTCTTAATTTACAGGGGTTAACTATGATGGCCTTATATTTATTAGGTTTCACAGCAGCAATTTTTTCAGCAATTTTATTAAATAAAGTATTGAAAATTGAAGGTAAAACATTGTTTGTAATTGAAATGCCAAATTATAAAATACCTTCAATAAAAAATATTTTTTATGAAGTAGTTGAAAAAACAAAGGCTTTTATTTTTGGAGCAGGAAAAATTATTTTAGCAATTTCTATCGTATTGTGGTTTTTGGCTTCAAATGGACCTTCAAAATTTAAAAATGCTGAAGAAACTATTGCAGCTCAAATAGAAAGCACACAATTGTCAAAAGGAGAACTTCAAAAGAAAGTGGCATCCTATAAATTAGAGCATTCTTATATTGGGTATATGGGAAAAACTATTGAACCAGTAATAAAGCCGATGGGATACGATTGGAAAATTGGAATTGCTTTAATTAGTTCCTTTGCTGCTCGTGAAGTATTTGTAGGTGCGTTAGCAACTATTTATAATGTTGATAATGATAGTGAAAATACAGGAACCATTAAGCAACGCATGTCTGCAGAAGTAAACCCTGAAACTGGAGAAAAACGTTTTAATTTTCCAACAGGAATTTCTTTATTGCTATTTTATGCATTCGCTATGCAATGTGTTGGAACTTTAGCCATTGTAAAACGCGAAACCAATAGTTGGAAATGGCCTATTCTACAGTTAGTTGGAATGGGAATATTAGCCTATGTATCTGCAGTATTAGCCTTTAATATCTTAAGCTAATGCAAGATATTTTAACTTACATAGCGCTTGGATTAGCTATTGGCTTTTTAGTTAAAAAATATTTTTTTAAGACTAAAAAGAAAGGAAAATGCGATTCAGATTGTGGATGTTAATTTTTTTGAATTTCAATTTACTTATAGCTTGTTGAATTTTAGACTTCTCAATTCCTAACTAGCTTAATCCAACATCTAAAGTCATCATTACTATAAAACCTCCAATAAATCCTAATGTAGCAATATCAGTGTATTTATCTTGTTGTGTTTCTGGGATTACTTCTTCAACAACTACAAATATCATGGCGCCAGCTGCAAAAGCTAATGCATAAGGTAAAATAGGTTGGAAAGCAATTACTGCCCAAGCTCCAATTACTGCAGCAATAGGCTCTACCAAAGCAGAAGATTGCCCATACATAAAACTTTTC
>NZ_JBFFOE010000075.1:0-12208 GCF_041562875.1 Lutibacter sp.
ACTGAAGTTTGTGAACGTATTGTTGTTTTAGATAAAGGCTTAATAGTTAAAGACTTAAAAACTTCAGAAGAAACTTTAACAGCGTTAGAAGCGTATTTTACGGTGTAATTCAAATAAATAAGTAGTTTTTTGTATTTTTACAACCCTATTACAATAATTGTACTGGGAATAAGTTAAAAGGTAAGTAAAAAACGATTTCTTTTGAAAAACAATATTAAAATATTTGTAAGCTTTTTGGCAATACTTTTTGTCGTTGGTTGTTCCACTAAAAAAGACGCTTTTTTAAATAGAAGTTTCCATTCAACAACCACAAAATACAACGTGCTATATAATGGAAATGAAGCTTTGCGAATTGGTTTAATAAAATTAAACTCAAATTACGAAGACAACTATTGGGATCGATTGCCAATTGAACCTTTAAAAGTAGACGTTTTAGCATTACCAGGAATGGAAAGTGATGTAGATGATTCTCCTAAAGAATTTGAAAGAGCTGAAGAAAAAGCTGTAAAAGCGGTGCAAAAACACTCTATGTTAATTGCAAGACAAGAACGTAACAATCAAATAGATAATGCGTATTTATTATTGGGAAAATCTAGATATTATTCTAAACGTTTTGTACCTGCATTGGAAGCTTTTAATTTTGTGATATTAAATTACCCTAAAGCCGATTTAATTAACGAAACCAGAATTTGGCAATCTAAAACTTTAGTTCGTTTACAAAATGAAGAACAAGCTATAAATAACCTTAAAAATTTATTAAAAAACAAAGAACTTACTAAAGAAATTAAAGAAAGTGCACACACTGCTATAGCAATGGCTTATCTTAATTTGGATAGTTTGCAACAAGTAACCAATCATTTAAACAAAGCGGTTTTAACAGCTGAAAATTTTGAACAAACAGCTAGAAATTTATTTGTTTTAGGTCAAATTTATAGAGAAAAAAAATTAATAGATTCATCTAATATTTCATTTCAAAAAGTAATAGATTTTAAAAAATCACCTTTTAAATATAAAATTCACGCTCATATTGAAATGGCAAAAAACATTTCAAACAAGGAAGAAAAATTAGCGACCATTGAAATATTTAAGAAACTAATAAAAGATAGAGATAACAGACCTTATTTAGATCAGTTAAATTATCACTTAGGATTGCTTGTGAAAGAAGATGATTCTGAAAAAGCAATCACTTATTTTAAGCAATCATTACATCATAGTAGAAAAAATGATTTTCAGAAAGAGTTAACTTATGAAGCGCTGGGAAATTCATTTTTCGACAAAACATCTTTTTTAAAAGCAGGAGCATATTACGATAGTATTTTGCAAATAACTCAATCTAACAATACGAAACGTGTTAGAGGAATAAAAAGAAAACGTGATAAATTAAACGATGTTATTTTCTATGAAAACATTTCAAAAAGAAATGATAGTATTTTAAAATTAGTTGCAATGAGTGAAAAAGAAAGAGAAACTTATTTTTCAGATTATATTGTAACTCTTAGAGCTAAAGACAAAGAAAAACAAGCAAAAATTAGTGCAGATTTAAAGCGAGCAAAACAATCACAAAAAAAATTAGTGCAGTTAGATAATACGGGTAAATGGTATTTTTACAATATGCAAACGGTGTTATTTGGTAAGGAGGAATTTAAGGCACTTTGGGGAAATAGACCTTTAGAAGATAATTGGCGTTCAACAAACAAAACGATTGTAGATGTTAATAATGAACCTTCAGTAGAAAATTTAAACGTAGTAGAAGTAGGAAGTGTAAAAAGGTATGAGGTTTGGTATTATACAGATGAAATACCTACAAGTAAAGTAAAAATAGACAGCATTATTGCTGAGCGAAATTCAGCTTATTTTAATTTGGGGGTTATTTATAAAGAGCAATTTAAAGAATTAGAACTTTCAACACATAAATTAGATACGTTACTTACATTTAATCCAGCTTCATCAATTGTATTGCCAGCAAAATATCATTTATATAAGATATATAATAGTCAAAATAATGATAAAGCAAACTCATTAAAGGAAGATATTGTTAAAGATTTTCCAGAATCTAAATATGCGAAAATCATTTTAAATCCTGAGAAAGGTCTAACTGATGCTACAGAAATTACATCTGAAGATGAATATGCATTACTATTTTATGAATATAAAGATGAACTTTTTGATAGCGTAATTGAAAAATCAACCATTGCAATTAATAAACACGAAGGTGAAAAAATAGTTTCAAAATTTGAACTATTAAAAGCCTATGCAATAGGTAAAAGAGATGGCATATTAGCCTTTAAAGAAGCATTGGATTTTGTTGCTATGAATTATCCAAATACTGAAGAAGGTAAAAAAGCGTTAGAAGTAATTGAAACTATAAAAACAAAAATTTAATTAAACCCCAAAAAAAAAGATAGCAGCATGTTTGTTAAAAAAAAGGAGAAACTACCATTAGTATCAGAACGAAATGTTATAGGCAAAAATACCTCAATAATTGGTGATGTAAAATCTGAAGGAGATTTCAGAATTGATGGAAGTGTAGATGGAACTATAAAAACGGCAGGTCGTGTTGTTATTGGAGCATTAGGAAGTGTTGTAGGTAAAATAGAATGTGATAATGCTGATGTTGAAGGTAAATTTTCAGGTGAATTAATTGCAAATAATTTACTTACCTTAAAAACCAATGCAATTATTTCTGGAGATGTTGTTATCAGTAAATTATCCGTTGAGCCAGGTGCTGAATTTAATGCAACTTGCACTATGAAAAGATCAACTGTTAAGGAATTAAATAATGGAAAAACCACAAAAGAAAAAACAGCTTAACCGTTATATACAATTAACAGGTGTTGCTTTTCAAATGGGTATTACCATTTATTTAGGTGCTTATTTTGGAAAATGGTTAGATGAACATTTTCAAACTTCAAATAAAACATTTACAATTATTAGTACTTTAGTAGCTATGGTTGTATCAATTTGGAGCGTTTTAGCTCAATTAAAAAAAATTAATGATAAATATGAGTAAGGCAATTGTTGGTTTTTGTGTAAGACTATTAATTACTTTAAGCGTAGTTTTTGCCTTTCATATTGCAATTTTATATTTCTTGGAAGTTCCTTTATTTGAAAATCAAATTATTGCTTCGTACATCATAAATGGGATTTTAGCGATTATAATTTTTATAACTTTATTCAAGCTTAGAATTAAATATTTAGATTTATTGGGGTTTCTTTTTATGGGGGGAAGCTTTCTTAAATTTGGAGTCTATTTTATTTTTTTTCTGCCTCTATTTAAAGCAGATGGAGTTGTGGTTAGATTAGAGTCTACTTCATTTTTAATACCATATATAACAAGTTTAATTATTGAAACTTTTTATCTCATAAAATTATTAAATAATAAATGGTAACAGCTTAATAATTAGCTATAAATAATGTTTTAAAATCGAAAGAATTTATTTTTTGGTTTCTAAGATAAAAACGTACATTTGCAAAATATTTTTAGACAACAGTATTAATAAAGTGATATGCATAGAATTACCTTAATAAAAATACTTACGTTACTACTACTAATTGTAACAATCTCGGTGAACGCGCAACATGAAACAGTTGAAAAAGCTCATGTAGAAAGTGACTCTTCTGAAAAAGGAAGTTTAAAAACGGAGATTAAAGAATATATAAATCATCATTTATTAGATTCTTACGATTTTAGTTTGTTTTCATATACAAATGATGCTGGAGAGCATATTTATGTTGGCGCTCCACTACCAGTAATTTTATGGGATGGCGGTATAAAAGTATTCTCTTCTTCTAATTTTCATCATGGTGAAGCAATTGCAGAGGTTGATGGTAATTACTACAAAGTTGTTCATAATAAAATATATAAAACTGATGCTGAGGGTATTATTACTTTTGATGAGCATCAACATCCAACCAATGTAAAGCCTTTAGATTTTTCAATCACTAAAAATGTAGCAGTTATTTTTTTAGTAGGTTTATTAATGTTTTTTATATTTAGCAGAATGGCTAAATCATACAAAAAAAACAATTTAATGCCAACAGGTTTTGGTCGAATGTTAGAGCCAATTATCATGTACATTAGAGATGATATTGCCATTCCTAACATTGGAAAAAAGAACTATAAAAAATACATGAATTACTTGTTAACGGTATTTTTCTTTGTTTGGATTATCAACTTATTAGGTTTAACACCACTTGGAGTAAATGTTACTAACAATATAGCGGTAACCTTGGCTTTGGCTTTAATAACCTATTTATTAACAACATTTACTGCCAATAAAAATTATTGGAAACATATTTTTTGGATGCCAGACGTTCCTGTATTAATGAAAATTATATTAGCTCCAATTGAGCTATTGGGTACTTTCATTAAACCATTTGCATTAATGATTCGTTTGTATGCAAACATTACAGCAGGTCATATTGTATTAATGAGTATTATAGGTTTAATGTTTATTTTTAAAAGCTGGATTGGGAGTCCATTATCTTTTGGATTAGCATTTGGATTGGCACTTTTAGAATTATTAGTAGCAGCGCTACAAGCATATATTTTCACTATGTTATCTGCACTATACTTTGGTATGGCTGTTGAAGAACATGATGACCATCATTAAAAATTGAATGTTTAATTAAATTAATATATATTATGGAAGGTTTAAATTTCATTGGAGCAGGTTTAATAGTAATTGGTGCTGGTTTAGGTATCGGTAGAATTGGTGGTTCAGCAATGGACGCTATTGCACGTCAGCCAGAGGCTTCAGGAAAAATTCAAACAGCGATGCTAATTGCAGCAGCGTTAATTGAAGGTATTGGATTTGCGGCTTTATTTGCTGCATAACAAAACAAACAAATAGCTACAACGGTTGGTTGTAGCTATTGTTTTTAATTAGAAATTAAATTATATATAAACACCAAATAAACATGGATAAGTTAATAGAACAGTTTTCATTAGGGTTATTTGTCTGGCAATTAATTTTATTTGTTGGATTGGTATTTTTATTGAAAAAATTTGCTTGGGGACCTATTTTAAATTCGGTAAATGAAAGAGAAGAAGGAATTAAAAATGCCTTAGACGAAGCTGAAAATGCGCGTAAAGAAATGCAAAATCTAACGGCTGATAATGAGCGTATTTTAAAAGAAGCCCGTGCACAACGTGATGGTCTTTTAAAAGAAGCCCGTGAAATGAAAGATACTATTATTTCTGAAGCTAAAGAAGAAGCACAAATACAAGCAAATAAAGTTGTTGAACAAGCACAAGCTACTATCCAATCTGAAAAACAAGCTGCAATTGCGGATTTAAAAAATCAAGTAGCTGAGTTATCAATTAGCATTGCTGAAAAAGTAGTAAGAGGTGAATTATCCGATATAAACAAGCAAACAAAACTTGTTGAAGATTTGTTAAAAGAAGTAACCATTAGCTAATTAAATTTAAATGAGCGGATCTAAAGCAGCAGTACGATATGCAAAAGCAATACTAAGTTTTGCACTTGAACAACAAAAAGAAGTTCAGGTGAATGAAGACATGTTGCTAATTACAAATACAATTGAAGAAAGTAAAGATTTACAATTGTTGCTTAGTAGCCCAATTATTAAATCTCAATTAAAAAAAGTAGCAATAAAAGAAGTCTTTTCTTCTAAAGTTTCAAGTTTAACAATTGGTTTAATAGATTTATTAATTGATAATAAAAGATTGTCAATTTTAAATGATGTAACGAAAAAATATACCATTCTTTTTGATAAATTAAAAGGAATAGAAATAGCAATAGTTACAACTGCAGTTCCTTTAACGGAAGCTTTAAACAAACAAGTTTTAAGTAAAGTAAAAGAAATTACAGGAAAAGAAGCAACTATAGAGAATAATGTAAATCCTGATATTATAGGAGGATTTATATTACGTATTGGAGATGTTCAATATGATGCAAGTATTGCAAATAAATTACAAGGATTAAAAAGACAATTTGAAAGCGAAAGTTTTATTTCAAAATTGTAATATATAAAGATTTAAGTTTTAAAAATTATATAAAATGGCATCAATAAAACCAGCTGAAGTTTCAGCGATTTTAAAACAACAATTAGCCGGATTTGAAGCATCAGCTTCATTAGACGAAGTAGGAACTGTATTGCAAGTAGGTGATGGTATAGCACGTGTCTACGGTTTATCTAATGTTCAATACGGAGAGTTAGTTGAGTTTGAAGATGGATTAGAAGGAATTGTATTAAACTTAGAAGAAGACAATGTAGGTGTTGTTTTATTAGGTCACTCTAAATCAATTACAGAAGGATCTACCGTAAAACGTACTGAAAGAATTGCTTCACTAAAAGTTGGTGAAGGAATTGTTGGACGTGTTGTTAATACATTAGGACTTCCAATTGATGGTAAAGGAGCAATTCAAGGTAAAACATATGAAATGCCTTTAGAGCGTAAAGCTCCTGGCGTTATTTTTCGTCAACCAGTTACAGAACCATTACAGACAGGTGTAAAAGCTGTTGATGCAATGATCCCAGTTGGTAGAGGTCAGCGTGAACTTATTATTGGTGACCGTCAAACAGGAAAATCAACAGTAGCTATTGATACTATTATCAATCAAAAAGAATTTTACGATGCTGGTGTGCCAGTATATTGTATATATGTTGCAATTGGTCAAAAAGCATCTACGGTTGCTGGAATTGCAAATTTATTAGAGGAGAAAGGAGCAATGGCGTATACAACAATTGTTGCTGCTAACGCCTCAGATCCTGCATCAATGCAAGTATATGCTCCTTTTGCAGGTGCTGCAATTGGAGAGTATTTTAGAGACACGGGTCGTCCTGCTTTAATTGTTTATGATGATTTATCTAAGCAAGCAGTGGCGTATCGTGAAATCTCATTAATATTACGTCGCCCACCAGGACGTGAAGCTTATCCTGGAGATGTATTTTACTTACACTCTCGTTTATTAGAACGTGCTGCAAAAGTAATTAATAATGATATTATTGCTGCTCAAATGAATGACATCCCAGATTCTATACAAGGAATTATTAAGGGTGGAGGTTCTTTAACAGCTTTACCAATTATTGAAACTCAAGCAGGAGATGTTTCTGCATATATCCCAACAAACGTAATTTCAATTACTGATGGACAAATTTTCTTAGATGGAGATTTATTCAACTCAGGTGTACGTCCAGCTATTAACGTAGGTATTTCAGTATCGCGTGTTGGTGGTAATGCACAAATCAAATCAATGAAAAAAGTAGCAGGTACTTTAAAATTAGACCAAGCACAATACCGTGAGTTAGAAGCTTTCGCTAAGTTTGGTTCAGATTTAGATGCAGCAACCTTAAATGTAATTGAAAAAGGAAAACGTAATGTTGAGATTTTAAAACAAAATCAAGGAGATCCATTTAAAGTTGAAAATCAGATTGCAATTATTTATGCAGGTTCTAAAAATTTATTAAGAACGGTTCCTGTTGAAAAAATAAAAGAATTTGAAAAAGATTATATAGAATATTTAAATGTAAAACATAGAGATACGTTAGATATTTTAAAATCTGGTAAATTAACAGATGAAGTTATAGACACTTTAACAAGTGTAGCTAAAGAAATTTCAGCAAAATACGCTTAATAAATTGTTATTCTCGCGAAAGTGAGAATTTCATAATTTGAAGTTCGTTTAAAAGATTCCGCATAAAATGCGAAATGATAGATAAAATTTATAATGGCAAACTTAAAAGAAATACGTAACAGAATTACATCCATTGGATCAACAATGCAAATTACCAGTGCCATGAAAATGGTATCTGCTGCAAAGTTGAAAAAAGCACAAGATGCAATTACTCAAATGCGTCCGTATGCTAATAAGTTGACAGAACTTTTACAAAGTTTAAGTGCAACTTTAGAAGGTGAAGTAGGTGGTGTTTATTCTGAGCAAAAAGAAATTTCAAAAGTATTATTAGTTCCAATTACTTCAAACAGAGGTTTATGTGGTGGTTTTAATTCAAATGTAATTAAGGCAACTAAAAATATTGCAGATAATTATAAAGGTAAACAAGTTGATCTTTTAACTATTGGTAAAAAAGGAAATGACATTTTAGCTAAAAACTATACTGTTATTGAAAACCATAGCGATATTTTTGATGATTTAACATTTAACAATGTGGCTGTTATTGCAGAAAGAATAATGAGTTTGTTTGCTGAAGGAGAGTATGATAGAGTTGATTTGGTGTACAACCGATTTAAAAATGCAGCAACACAAATTGAAACCATTGAACAATTTTTACCAATTGAACCCATAAAAGGCGAAATAAAAGTAAATACAGATTATCTTTTTGAACCTACAAAAGCAGAAATTGTATTGGAGTTGATTCCGAAATCATTAAAAACACAATTGTATAAGGCAATTAGAGATTCATTTGCATCAGAACATGGAGCTCGTATGACTGCAATGCATAAAGCTACAGACAACGCAACTGAATTACGTAATGATTTACTATTAAAATACAATAAAGCACGCCAGGCAGCTATTACCAATGAAATTTTAGAAATTGTTGGAGGTGCAGAAGCATTGAACAATTAGGCGTAGCGATAGTGCAGCCAAATTTTCTAAATGAGAAGCATTGAACAATTAGGTTGAATATTTAAAATATATTTTTTTAAAAGAGTTTATCAATTTTGATAAGCTCTTTTTTTGTAGTTTGGTATACAGTTTGTATATATTCTAAAAAACAATACAGTTATGAATAAATTAGGAATCTTTTTAAGCACCACAATTATTTTATTATCGTTTTCTTTTTGTTGTTCAACTAAAGAATTAGCTAAAGAAAATCACCCTTTTAAAGTTACAAGCGCAACCTATAATACTTGGGTTGGTGGACAACCAGGAGTCAAAGGATATAAAGTTGTTATAACAATTGACAATCAGGATATTCAACTAGACACTGTTTTTTTTAGAAATATGAAAACTCCCTTAAAAAGAGATATCAGTGCTGAACTAAACACTTTTGTAGGCGTTTTTACACTTCCTAATACAGAAAAAGATTATATTTTACATGAAAATCCTATAAATGAGTATGGAAATACACCCATAGATAAATCATTAAATATTCCTTTTGAACTTAAAAAAAATGAAGCAATTGTCAATTATTTATTAGATAATAAAACCTATTATTATAAAATTGATGAAGTAGTTGAAATAAAATCGACTGTAAAATATTAATTATAAAATATCTTCATTATATGTTAAGTTTATTTCTTCTCTAATGATATCTAATAAGTTTATAAGGTCTAAACTATTTTGATGGGACCAAGTATCACTTTCAATTTTATGTTGTTGTAAACAAGTATTACATTCCATAATTTGATGTGAATAGCCTCTTCCTATAGTAGGTAATGTTATAAATTTTTCAGCTTCATTGTTAAGTTGAATTGAAAAAGAATCTGTTTCATTCCATGGCATATTAATTATAATTTCCCCTAGGGTACCACTTATTTTGGCTATTCTTTTTGAAGTTGAATTAAAGCTGCTGAATAATATTGCCTGCGCATTTTTATAATTAAATAACATGGCCAACTGAGAATCTGCACCAGATTCATAAAAATGGGCTTTTGCATTTATTTCAATAGGAATCCCCAATAATAAATAGGCTAAAAAAACTGGGTAAATACCAATATCAAGTAAAGAACCTCCGCCTAATTCCTTATCGTAAATGCGTTGAATTGCTGTGTTTGCTTTAAAAGAAAAATCGGCATTTATATATTTTATTTCGCCAATTTCACCTTTATGAATAAGTTTTTTTATTTTTTTTATACTTGGATTAAAACGAGTCCACATCGCTTCCATCAAAAAAACTTGATTATTTTTTGAAGCTTCAATCATTTTAAAAACCTGCTTTTTATTTATAGCAAAGGGTTTTTCGCATAAAACAGCTTTTTTATGCTTTAGAGCTAAAATTGTATAACGTTCATGAGAATTATGTGGTGTTGCAATATAAACAATATCAACTAACTCATTTTGCAATAATTCCTCATAAGAACCATAAAAATTATTTGAATTATACTGTTTAGAAAACGCTTCAGCTTTTTCTAAACTTCTAGAAGCTACAGCTTCTAACGTACAGTTTTCGACTAATAATAAATCAGTTGCAAATTTATTTGCAATGCCCCCAAGTCCTATAATTCCCCATTCTATTTTTGTGTTCAAAATACCAAATTTTTAATGTTGTAAAACTAATAATAAGTAAATATAATTTTTTTGGCACAGATTTTGAAATTATTGAAGTGTAACCTATAAAATAAATGATTATGAGAACTTTAAAATTACTTTTTGCCACGATGTTTGTTGGAATATCATTTACTTCTTGTAGTGTTGTAATAGACGATATTAATGATCCATATTATGTAAACCTTGAAGATGTGGTTACTGCTTATGATCTATGGTATGTAGATTATAATAATACAACTGGAAACGGAGATGTGCCTTTTTTATCCAAAGCGTTTACAATTTCATTTATCAATGGAAAAATGTATGCAAATAATAATTTAGTTGGTATTGGAAGTACAGGAAATGGATATGGGATTCAAATTGGATATTATGACACGTATAATGGAATTCTTAAAATTGATCATAATATTGATGGTTATTATGATTTTGATGTAATTCAGATAGCATCAGATAGATTAAAATTGATAGATAATTATAATCGTGTTTCTTATTATTTAGATGGATATCAAAAATACAATTTCGATTATGATCAAATATTTTACGATAATATTGAATATTTCTTGCAAGAATATAATGTTTGGGAAAAAACCTATACAAGTTCAACAGGAGAGTTAAATGAATTTGACAACGAGAATTTTTTAAGCTTTACGCCTGAAAATATTACTACATTTTATTCGTCACAAGATGCAGTTGGCACAAATATTGCTAATGTATATTGGGATTATGTAGGAGATTATTCGGTAGCAAATGTACAAGGATATGACAATCTGAAAATTTTAACATTAGATTATGATTCTTGGGGTACTGAAGAGTTTGAGTTAACCGTTATTAATGATAGTACAATTAGTTTGTATCACAATAACTCAGGAACAACGTATGAATTTAAAGGAAGAGGATACATTCAATATTTAAAATCAAGTTCGGCTAAAGAAACTGTAAGGGATGAAGGCAGAAAACGAACTAAAGTAACAAGAGAAACAAAAATTAGAAGAAATTTAAAATAAAGTTTGGTTAGTTGATTTTTGATTGGTTATTTTATTAACCAATCAAGTTAAACCGCTCCTAAAAAGGGGCGGTTTTTTTGTATCTTTAGCTCAAGTTAAAAATAAAAAAAATGAATCAAAAAACAGCTTTTATTACAGGAGCAACTTCAGGAATAGGAAAAGCAACCGCACAGCTTTTTGCAAAAAATAACATTCGATTAATTCTTTGCGGAAGACGAAATGAACGATTAATTCAATTAAAAGAAGAACTTAGTAAACTAACCGATGTAACCACTTTACAATTTGATGTAAGTAAAAAAGGCGAGGTTTTCAAAGCCATTGAATCACTTCCAAAGGAATTTCAGAAAATAGATATTTTAATTAATAATGCAGGAAATGCTCATGGTTTAAGTACTATTCAAGATGGAAATTTAGACGATTGGGACGCAATGTTAGATATTAATGTGAAAGGTTTACTGTACGTTTCAAAAGCAATTCTTCCACAAATGGTTGATAGAAACAATGGCTTTGTAGTGAATATAGGTTCTATTGCGGGTAAAGAAGTATATCCTAATGGAAATGTATACTGTGCTTCTAAGTATGCGGTAAACGCCTTAAACAAGGCTATGCGCATAGATTTGAATAAACACAATATTAGAGTTTCGGCAATTCATCCAGGAGCCGTAGAAACCGAATTTTCAGAAGTACGTTTTAAAGGAGATGCAGAGAAGGCTAAAAATGTGTATAAAGGTTTTAAAGCGTTGCAGGCTGAAGATATTGCTGATATTATTTATTTTGTGGTAACAAGGCCTTATCATGTTAATATTGAAGATTTAGTGGTATATCCAACAGCACAAGCAAGTGCCACCATTTTAAATAAGGAATAATATTTTAAGATGATTAACAAACGTTTATTAATAAAAAATTTATTAGCTCAAAACGATGAGAATAGCTTTTATGATAAAAAGCGTAAAATTTCATTTGATACAAGTGAAGGTAAAGCTAAATTTTTAAAACACGTTTGTGCAT
>NZ_JBFFOE010000076.1:0-12206 GCF_041562875.1 Lutibacter sp.
CCATCTAGTCAAGCAATTATAAAAATTACTGTTGATCCTGATGAGCAAACAGCCGACGTAGATACAACTAACAATAGTTGGCCAAAAAACAAAGAAACTAAGTTTGAGCAATTCAAGCAAAATAAAATAAAAGGGTAAAATTTAGAGTGATTTAAAAAATTTAGGGAATCGTTCTGAACTAGATTCAGAATTACATCATATATGTAATTAGTCTATATGAGAATCTCAATCAAGTTCACGTTGACGGGAATTTCACTTTATATATAAAATATTTTGTTTATAAATAATACCAATTTTAAAAAACTAGAAACTAATTCATCATAAATGAAAAAATTATTTATAATTCCTGCTTTATTGTTAATTATCGTGACATCAATATTTGCTCAAGAAACCGACCGACAAAAAGGGCATTACAATACAAGTAAGTTCAAACAATTAAATGAAGAATTACCAACACCAAATACTGAACATACAGCATCTGGCGCACCAGGTTATGAATATACTCAACAACAGGTTGACTATAAAATGGATATTATTTTAGATGATGAAAACGAACGAATTTATGGAGAAGAAACTATTATATATCATAACAATTCTAAAGATAATTTAGAATATTTATGGATTCAATTAGATCAAAATATACGTGCTGCAGATTCAAAAACCCCAGACATACGAGAAGATGAAGCAAATGTATTGTACACTGCTGAAGAGTTTGCCAAAAACTATATAAAAGAAGCTTTTGATGGTGGTTTTAAAATTGAATATGTTAAAAATAGTGATGGAAGTGATGCATCATACCTCATTAACCAAACTATGATGCGCTTAAATTTAGAAAAACCAATTGCAAGTGGTGAAATTTTTTCGTTCAAAATAAAATGGTGGTATAACATAAATAATCATGTAACCCAAGGAGGCCGTTCAGGTTTTGAGCATTTTCCAATTGATGGGAATAACAATTATGTAATTGCTCAATTTTTTCCAAGATTGGCTGTGTATAACAATGTTGATGGTTGGCAAAACTTACAATTTTGGGGAAGGAGTGAATTTGCTTTAGAATTCGGAAACTATGAAGTAAATATTACTACACCTGAAGATCACATGTTAGGTGCAACCGGAGTTCTCCAAAATGAAAAAGAAGTGTTGACTAAAACGCAACAAAAAAGATTAGCTGCAGCTAGAAAGTCTTTCCATACACCTGTTGTTATTGCTAATCAAGATGAAGCCATTGAAGCCGAGAAAAAAAAATCTAAAAAATCGAAGACTTGGAAATTTATTGCTGAGAATGTGAGAGATTACGCTTTTGCAAGTTCTAGAAAATTTATTTGGGATGGAATGGCTGTTGATATTAATGGAAGAACCGTAATGGCTTATTCATATTATTCAAAAGAAGCAAATCCATTATATGGAGATTATTCAACAAAAGCAGTAGCGCAAACTTTAATAACCTATTCTAAACATACTATAGATTATCCATATCACAAAGCAATTTCAGTTGATGGCCAAATGGGTATGGAATACCCTCAAATTTGTTTTAATCCAGGAAGACCAAACCCTGATGGAACCTATAGTGATCGTACTAAATATAGAATGATTGGTGTAACTATTCATGAAGTAGGACATAACTTTTTCCCTATGATTATTAATTCTGATGAGCGCCAATGGACTTGGATGGATGAAGGTTTAAATTCTTTTGTTCAAATGTTAGCTGAGCTCGAATTTGAGGCAAATTACCCTTTAAATAGAGGTTTGCCAAAAAATATTATTGGCTATATGAGTGGAGATCAATCTAAATTAGCACCAATAATGACACAAGGTGACCACGTTTATAATTTTAGTGCAAATGCTTATGCTAAACCTGCGGCAGGTTTATGGATGCTTAGAAATACAATTATGGGACCAGAATTATTTGATTATGCATTTAAAACTTACGCAAAACGCTGGGCTTTTAAACACCCAACTCCAGCCGATTTTTTTAGAACTATGGAAGATGCTTCAGCTATGGATTTAGATTGGTTTTGGAGAGGTTGGTTTTACACTACAGGAAGTAATGATATTGGCATAAAAGAAGTGAAAAAATACTATGTTACTGATAAACCTACTGAACGTGTAGAAAACATGGCTAAATCATATGGGATTACTCTTGACCAATTTCCACCTTCCTTATACTTAGTTTCTGAAGATAGCAAAGAATTTACAGCTGATTTGAAAGGCAAAAAAGTTGAGGACTATAATTTATTGAATGATTATATTAAAGAAAATTTCACTGATGAAGAAAAATTAACTTTAAAAGCTCCCAACTATTTTTATGAATTAGTTTTTGAGAAACCAGGTGATTTAGTGATGCCTATAGTTGTTGAATTTGAATATGAAGATGGCACCAAAGAACGCAAACAATATCCTGCTGAAATTTGGAGATTGAATGACAAAGAAGTAACAAAGGTTTTCCCTTCAAGTAAAGTAATTTCAAAAATTACAGTTGATCCTGATGAAGAAACGGCAGATGTTGATTTAAGCAACAATAATTGGCCGAAAAATAAAGATACTAAGTTTGAAGAATTTAAACAAAATCAAGTTAAAGGATAAAAAAAATGAGGCTTTTAAAAGCCTCATTTTTTTTTGAATAATTTTTATACTTCAACTTCAATATTGTATTTACTTAACAATCCAGGTAATCCTTGCAACGAAAATTTAGCTTTTTTTATACTATTAATCTCGGGATCCATAACATAATTATATGAAGTTCTAAAATCAGATTTTTCTAATAATGTGTTGTCGAAAATCGCTCCATTCAAATCGCAATTATTAAATATTGAATGTGTTAAATTAGTTTCCGTAAAATCAACTTCTATTAACTTACAGTTTTTAAATTTTATGTTTTTAAGTTTAAGCTTATAAAATGAAGCTAAATTTAAATCACATTCTTCAAAATTTAGCTCTAATAAAAAATAATCAACTTCATAAAAATGAATCCCCAATAATTTACAATTTTTAAAGTTTACATCTTTTAAGGATGTATTTTTAAATTTTGTCATACTTAAGTTACAAGTATCAAATTCACATTCAAGAAAAGAATAATTTGACAGATTTGAATTTGAAAATTCACAATTTATAAAGGTACAATTCTCATACTCTCCTCTAGTCAATTTTTCAACAGAAAAATTGACTTTTTCAAACACTTTGTTTTCAAAAAATAAATCTAACACTTTTAAATTTAAGCTTTAGTTTTACGAAACATAAAATACAATCCAACTAAAATTAGTGGTATACTAAGCATTTGCCCAGTATTTAGTCCTAAAATCCAATTTTCACCACCTTCTACTTGTTTTTCCTTAAAGAATTCAACCAAAAACCGTGCTGACCAAAGAAGTGCAAAAAATAGTCCAAAAATATAACCTGCTTTTTGCTTTTTGTCAGTTTTCCAATATACAAACCAAAGAATAATAAAAATTACTAAATAGCAAATTGCTTCGTATAATTGTGCTGGATGACGTGGAAAATCTTCTCCTAATCTTTTAAATACAAAACCATAATTAGAATATGTTGGTTTTCCAATAATTTCAGAATTCATTAAATTTCCTAATCTTATAAATACTCCGGCAATTGCAACAGGAATAGCTACTCTATCCAAAATATATAATAATGGCTCTTTTAAAACCTTTTTGCTGTAAAAATATAAGGCTGTAATAATTCCAATGGCAGCACCGTGACTTGCTAAACCGGCAAAACCTGTAACTTCAAATTTTGGAGAAAATCTAAAAGGTAAAATTACTTCTAATGGTTTTCTGATTAAAAACTCAGGATCGTAAAATAAAAAATGTCCAATTCTGGCTCCTATTATTGTAGAAATAACAACATAAATAAATAATGAATCTAACTTTTCAATTGGAATTTTATCATTTATATAAATTTTCTTCATTAAATGTAAACCCAACACAAAAGCAATTACAAACATTAAACTGTAATACCGTATAGCAATAGGACCTAATTTGAATAATATTGGAGAAGGATTCCAGTCTATTTGAAGTAATATCATAGTTTTATTGTTTAGTTGTTGAATTGCTAATTTATTTATTCAATTTTAAAAAGAAACTAAATTTACGTTAATATTTAAAATTATATTTTTTTATTTTCTCTTTGAAGTCATAGACTTTTCCTCTTTTTCTGGAACAGGATCATAACCACTTCCACCCCAAGGATGACAACTTCCAATACGTTTAATTGCCAATTTACCACCTTTAAATATTCCATGCTTTTGCAAGGCTTCTAAAGTATAGCTTGAGCATGTTGGCGAATATCTACAACTTGAAGGTGTATATGGTGAAATAGCGGCTTGATAAAACCGTACCAACCAAATAAAAGGAATTGCTACTATTTGAGTGAAATTTTTCAAAATTAGTTTACTGAAAATGTAGTACCCTCTTTTCCATCATTTAATTGGATACCCAAAACTGCTAGTTCGTCTCTAATTTTATCAGACAATGCCCAATCTTTATTATCACGTGCCTCTTTTCTCATTTTAATCAGCATCTCAACTACTCCATTTATTTTATCTGAACTGTCCTGCTTTACCTCATTTTGCAGCCCTAATACATCAAATACAAACGTGTGTATAGTTGCTTTAAATTCTTTTAAATCTTCAGCTGTTAATGTTTCCTTTTTCTCCATCAACAAGTTCACATACTTCACAGCTTCAAATAACTGCGCAATTAAAACCGGACTATTAAAATCGTCGTTCATTGCATCATAGCATTTTTGCTTCCAAGTTTTAATATCAATAGTTGATGTTGAAGCAACTTCAATTTTGTCTAATTTATGAATAGCTTCAATTAATTTTAAATATCCTTTTTCTGAGGCTTCTAACCCAGCACTTGTAAAATCTAAAATACTTCTATAATTTGCTTGCAACATAAAAAACCGAGTAGCACTTGGTGAAAAAGGCTTACTTAATATGTTATTTTCACCAGAAAATATTTCATTTGGCAAAATATAATTCCCAGTTGATTTTGACATTTTTTGACCATTCAAAATCAGCATATTTGCGTGCATCCAATAATTTACCGGATTCACATGATTATTTACTTTTGATTGAGCAATTTCACATTCATGGTGAGGAAATTTTAAATCCATTCCTCCTCCATGAATATCAAAATTTTTCCCTAAATATTTAGTGCTCATAGCGCTACACTCTAAATGCCAGCCTGGAAAACCATCACTCCATGGTGAAGGCCAACGCATGATGTGGCTTTCATCTGCTTTTTTCCAAAGTGCAAAATCTTGTGGGTTTTTCTTTTCAGATTGACCATCTAACGAACGGGTATTTTCAATTGAATCTTCAAGATTTCTTCCAGAAAGAATTCCATAATTTTCAGTTTCATTATATTTTAACACATCAAAATATACAGAACCATTTACTTCATAAGCCATTCCTTTTGCTAAAATGTCCTTTATAATTTCAATTTGTTCAACAATATGACCTGTTGCCGTTGGCTCAATACTTGGCGGCAAATTATTAATACTCTGTAATGTTTTATGAAAATCAATTGTATATTTTTGAACAACTTCCATAGGCTCAATTCTTTCTAATCGAGCTTTTGTAGATATTTTATCTTCAGAATCATCATCCGTTAAATGACCTGCATCAGTAATATTACGAACATATCTTACTTTATATCCTAAGTGCTTTAGGTACCTAAAAATCAAATCGAAAGACATAAAAGTTCTTACATTTCCTAAATGTACATTACTGTAAACGGTTGGTCCACAAACGTACATTCCAACATTCCCTTCTAATACTGGTTTAAAAATTTCTTTAGATTTACTTAAAGAATTGTATATTTTTAGCTGATTTGTTTTGTATAATTCCATTAATAGTATCTTGTTTTTGAAGTTGTAAAGATAAAAACAAATCCTTAATGGAAAAATTTATACTACAATGGATTTCATTTCATAAAAAACAGTTTTATTCATTCGTTTCAAGACCTCAATTTACAAAGACGAAACATTATTTTAAGTGTTGTATTTTTATCAAAATAAATATTTTAAATTTACACTAAATTTATTTGAAGCCTTTAATGGTTTAAAAATACATTAAGGATATTCGAAATTTAGAAAAAATCTATATAAAAAGCTGAATCATTGCAAAAACTCTCCAAAAAATAATGACAAAACTATTTGATTTATGCATTGTTATACCTTGCTATAACGAAGAAAAAAGACTTGATAAGAATCGTATGTTTAATTTTTTAAATTTAGAGCAAGATGTCTTATTATGTTTTGTTAACGATGGATCAAGTGATAATACTATTGGAGTTCTAGATGAAATAAAAAACAAGTATCCAAATAATGTTGAAGCAATTTCTACTCAAAAAAATGTAGGAAAAGCAGAAGCCGTAAGAACCGGAATATTACATTGTAATACTCATTTTAAACATCAAAAAATTGCTTATTTAGATGCTGATTTAGCTACAACTTTAGAAGAGTGTTTTGAAATTAGTAAAGTTGTAAAAGATGAAACCATATTTGCATTCGGGTCTAGAATACAAAAAATAGATAACCATATTGAACGAAAAATGTTTCGGTTTTTAGTTGGTAGAATTATAGCAACATTTATTTCAAATCAGTTAAAATTAAACGTTTATGATACTCAATGTGGATGTAAAATATTTAAAAGTGAACTTTCTGAGAAAATTTTTACAGAAAAATTTATTTCAAAATGGTTGTTTGATGTTGAACTTTTTCATCGCATTATAAAAATTTATGGTGAAGAAAAAATGTGTAAAATTGCTAAAGAAATACCTTTAAAATCTTGGATAGATTATGATGATTCAAAAGTTAAAATGACTTATTTTTTTAAACTTTGGCTAGATTTATATCGTATAAAAAAACATTACAATCAACTAAAAAATAAAGCAGTTTAAAATGAAGCTGAATCTTAAAAAAATATCTCCTTATTTAATTATAACAGTTGCATTATTACTTTTTAGAGCTTTCATGAATTATGCTATTCCATTAATGGATAAAACGGAAGCTCGTTACGCTGAAATTGCCAGAATTATGGCAGAAACTAATAATTGGATTACGCCACAAATAGATTATGGTCTTCCTTTTTGGGCTAAACCACCTCTTTCAACTTGGCTATCGGCCATTAGTTTTAAATTATTTGGCGTAAATGAATTTGCCGCAAGATTTCCATATTTACTAATTAGCATTTTCATCGTTTTACTGGTTGGAAAATATGCAAAAAGAAAAGGATTGGACTTTTTTATTCCAGGAGTTATTCTGCTAACAATTCCAGAATTTTTAATTCACGCTGGCGTTGTTTCAACAGATACAGCTTTAGCATTTTGCGTAACTTTAGTGATGCTTTCATTTTGGGAAGGCATTCATAACAAAGAACAACACTTTTGGAAATACCTCTTTTTTGTTGGTTTAGGGTTAGGTTTGTTAGCTAAAGGTCCTATTATCATCATTTTAACAGGACCTCCAATTTTTATTTGGGTAGTTATATCTAAACAATTCAAGTCGTTATGGAAATCTTTTCCATGGGTTTTAGGAATATTGATAACTGCCATAATTGCTGTACCTTGGTATTATTTAGCGGAACAAAAAACACCTGGTTTTGTTGATTATTTTATTGTTGGAGAACATTTTAAACGATTTTTAAGTTCAGGTTGGCAAGGTGATAAATATGGATTTCCAAAATCTCAACCACTTGGAATGATTTGGGTATTTTTATTTCTATTTGCAATTCCTTGGATTCAAATAGTAATAAGTAAACTATGGAAAAATAAAGCTATTCTCATAAAAGATAAATGGGTTTTCTTTTTAGTGTTATGGCTATTATGGACACCATTATTTTTTACAGTTTCTAAAAGTTTAATTCATCCATACATACTACCTGTAATGGTTCCAATAGCTTTATTAATAACACATTGGTGGAAAGAAATTTTAAATAGTAAAAAAATAATTATGTGGAGTTTACTATTCCCAGTTTTAGTATTATTATTTTATATAGGCATAACAATTAGTGACAAAAAAGAATTTTATATAAATACTGATAAATATTTAATTGAAAATAGTTCTGAAAATAATATCCCAATCTATCATTGGATAAACAAAAGTTATTCTGGGCAATTTTATACAAAAGGAAGTATAAAATCTATTGAAGACAACACAAAATTAGAAGAGCTTATTTTAAATAAAAAACCATTTTTAATTATTATTCAACATAAAAAACTTGATAAAATTAGTAAGGCTAGTATGCTATTGCTAAAAGAAATTGATAGAAATAATAAAAAAAGTATTTATCTATTTAAAGATTAAGCAGTGATAACTGTTAAAGCCTTTTTTAAAATCTTTATTTTTAATTCATTATTTTTTAAAATATAGAGTTCTCCATCAATTTGCATGTTCATAGCAGAATTGTTGTTTTTAATAATTGTTAAATTATCTAATTGCTTATAAATTACTTCCTTTAATAAATAATGTTTTCTAATTAACAAAAGAAATCCAAAAATTAACATCCTAAATTTATTAATTTTTGGAATTATAACAACGTCTAACAACCCATCTTGTAATGATGCTTTAGGTGTAATTGTAATGTTATTTCCCATTTCATTAGAATTGGAAATAAAAAATAAAAATGGCTGTATTGAAAACTCTTTATTATCTAAACTATATTTATATGTTAAATATTTATAAGACTTAAAAGATTTTATAGATGCTTTAACATAAGAAAACAAACCTCTAGTTGGCATGCTTTCATATTGACAAATAACTTCAGCATCAAAACCAATACCCATATTACTGAAAAAATAATTATTGTTTACTAAACCTACATCTATTTTTAAAATACGCTGTTTTTTTATTTGTACGATTGCTTTATTAATGTTTTTTGGAATTTTTAAATTTGAGGCCAATCCATTTCCTGAACCTACTGCAATAATTCCTAAAATTATATCCTTATTTACTAAGCAACTTGCCACTTCATTAATAGTACCATCTCCTCCACACGCAACTATAATATCCGCATTTTCTTCTATTGATTCTTCCGTTAAAAATATTGCATGTTTTTTTTGTTTGGTATACTTTAATTTAACATTATAATTATCTTTTGTGAAGTGGTTTAAAATTACATCTTCATTTATAATGTGATTTCCTGAGCCAGAGATAGGGTTAATAATAAAATGAATATTTTGCATATAATTCTTAGTTCTTATTTTCAGGTAATCTATATTTTAATGAATTGTACAAATATGAAGCAGTTACAATATGACCTAAAGCATCTTTTGCCAATTCTTTATCAACCTTTTCAGCAGGAATAAGTATATCTTTTTCTGCTACTTTAAATTGAATAGGTTCTTTCCCTGATTGAAGAACAAGTAAATCATCACCATTTCTAAAAGCGTTAGTTGTATAAAATTGCATGATTGCTCTGCCAGGAATTGAATCATTTAATTCAAAAAGATTTCTACCAATCATGGGAGTTTCTATATCTATACCAATTAAATCTAATAATGTTGGAGGCATATCTAACTGACTACATAATTTTTCATAATTTATTGGTTTATCTATATTTGGAGCAATTATTAATGCAGGGATGTGAAATTTATTAATTGGAATGATATCTTTTCCCCAAGTTCTTGTATTGTGATCTGCTATAATTATAAATACTGTGTTTTTATAATAACTTTCATTTTTTGCCATTTTAAAAAATTCTCCAATGGCATAATCTGCATATTTAATGGCATTATTAACTGTATTTTTCTCTTTATCAAATAATGTAATCTTATCATCAGGAAATTCAAATGGTTCGTGATTTGAGCTTGAAAACATTAAAGAAAAAAAAGGTTTTTCTCCGTATGACTTATACAATTCATTCCCTTTTTTCACTAAAGATTCATCAGAAACTCCCCAAGTTCCTTTATAATCATATTCGTCCTTTTTAAAATCATTTTCATCTATTATTTCTTCAAAACCATTCCCATTAAAAAATGAGGCCATATTATCAAAATTAGCTGAACCTCCATAAATAAAACTTGTTTCGTATCCTTTTTCCTTTAATGCACCTGCTAGCGAGAAAAAATTACTTTGTGATTTTCCAAGTTTAACAACACTTCTTGATGGTGTTGGCAAAAAACCTGTAGTAACAGCTTCAATTCCCCTAACACTTCTTGTGCCTGTTGCATACAAATTTGAAAAAAGAATTCCTTCTTTACTTAATTCATCAAAATTTGGAGTTAATGGTAAACCACCTAAAACACCTACATATTCAGCACCCATACTTTCTTGTAAAAAAATTACTAAGTTATATGGTTTCTCAACTTTGTGTGTACTTTTTTGCAAATGCAACAACGGAATTTCTTCACTTTTAAAATCAGTAGCACTCGTTGTCATGTACTTCTTTACTCGTTGCAATGCTTCATCAATGGGTAACTTACCATACATTTTAATCATATCCTCTTCACTTTTCAAAGAATTCAATGCAAATCCAACGGTATAAAGAGAATTTAAAGCTACACTATTTGTAAATTGATCAGATGAAAAAACAGCATCACTTGAGTTAATTGGCCTTACTGAAGTTAAACTTGAACGTAATCCAAAAAACAACAAAAAGAACACTAAAGGTGAAACCAATAACTTAAACTTATATGAACTATCAGAATGAGTTTTAAATAAAATTTTAGATTTTTTAAATAAGTAATACCCAAATATTGATAGTACTATTAATGCCACCAATAAAATACCCCAAAACCCTTTTAAAAGCATTGTAAAAACTTCCTTTGGATACATGAGATATTCAATAAACAATCTATTTGGTCTCGTGTCATATTGCATTAAAAAACTGGGTGTAGCCAATTCCATTAACAATATTAAAAATAAAAATATCACTAAAAAATAACGAATAAAACCTCCTATTTTAATAAGTAAATTGTCTGGTAATAAAACCGTAAACAATGTAGGTATTATAGCAATGTATGAAAGCAATATAATATCCATTCGCAAACCAATTGGAAAAATGAGCCAATAATTTTCTGTTGCTGTTATTCTTGAAGAGAACAAACTTAAAAGAATTAACCTGCTAATTGTAGTAATTAGAATTCCAATACTAAAAAATAATATTATTGGTTTTAAAAACTTTAATTTTTTCATATACTATAATTCTATTAAATTTTGAGGTCAAATTTAGTGCCTTAAACGGTAAAAATCCTTATTCATTGCTTTTTTTTTAGAAATCATCTAATAATTTTCATTTCTTTTTTCTTAACTAATTTCAAAAAATAGTACTTTTGATGAAATTTTAGATTAATATAATGATAAACTTGCTCACTAGAACTGAAAAATTGGCCTACCTCTTTTTAATAATAATATTTGGTTTGGGAATCTATTTCGCAAATACAGATCTTCAATATTTTGATGAAGTTTATACTGTTGAAGATGGCTTTGTTGAATCTGGCTCAGCAATATTTCTTTTTATTTCAAGTATGCTTTTATTCGTTCGGTTTTTTAAACTTTTTAAGCATAAAAACTCCTTTTGGAAATTTGGCATTTTAGCTCTGGCTCTTGTATTCTTTTTTGGTGCTGGAGAAGAAATTTCTTGGGGTCAACGAATTTTCAATGTAGAATCTTCAGAATATTTTTTAGAAAATAATGCACAGGGAGAAACCAATTTACACAATATGGTAGTTGGTGAAACAAAAATTAATAAGTTAATTTTTAGTCAGGTATTAACTTTTATTTTAATCATATATTTACTTATTACTCCTTTTTTATATCGAAAATATAAGTGGGTTAAAAATTTAGCGGATAAATTTGCAGTTCCTATTGTTCACTGGCATCATACTATTTCATTTTTAATATGTACGCTGCTACTAGTTTTTATTTCATCCAATAGAAAATGGGAAATATATGAATTAGCTTTTAGTGTAATTTTCTTATTGATTTTTATGAAACCTTTAAATAAAGAAATTTACACGTCTTAAAGTCTCAGCTTTTTTAAGAAGATTTTACATAATTTATAAAACAAAGCTCCATAAATAAGTCCAAAAAGAATTCCAGTAATTACATCTAAAGGAAAGTGAACTCCAATATAAACTCTACTATAGGCTACTAAAAATGCCCATAAAATTACTATTGGAAGCACATATTTTGAGTAAGATTTTAATAACATTCCAAAAAATATTGCTATCGCCATTGAATTGGCTGCA
>NZ_JBFFOE010000077.1:0-11735 GCF_041562875.1 Lutibacter sp.
GCAGGTTTAACAGGTTTATTTGGGTATTTAGGTGGTGCTTTATTTGCAAATATTGCAATGGGTGCTGTGGTTGATACTTGGGGATGGTCTGGTGGTTTTGTTGTATTGCTAAGTTCATGTGTAATAGCAATTGTGCTAATTGCTTTTTCATGGCTTCAAGAAACAAGAGGACACAACGGTATTCATTCATAAAATAAATGATTCTTGTGTAATTACATAAATATTGAATTGAAAATATTAAAAACAGTAAATCAAATGAATAATTAACCTTTAAATTAAAATAAATGAAAAAAATGAATTTTAAAAAAGTCTTAGCAGGGACTTTAGTTTTACTCTGCTTAGGATTTGTAGGATGCGAAAATGACACCGCTGACTATAATCAGTATAATTATTATCAAGAAATTGCGCTAAAAGAATTGAGTGCTGAAGCTAAAGTAGTAAGAGATTATGTAAAGCCAGATGCAATTATTGCGCACCGTGGTTCAACTTTCTGGACTCCAGAAGAAACTGAAGCAGCCTTTAGATGGGCTCGTAATATGGGTGCTGATTATTTAGAAATTGATCTTCAAAGAACAAAAGATGGATTCTTATTAGCTTTACATGACGGTAACTTACGTCGTACTTCAAATATTGAAAGCATTTTACCAGGGAAAGAAGATTTACCAGTTAGTGCATTTACACTTGCTGAGTTACGTGCATTAGATGCGGGTAGTTGGTTTAATGTTGATGTGCCTGAGAATGCTAGAGAATCATTTAAAAATCAAAAAATATGTACACTTGAAGAAGTGTTAAAATTTGCTGAAGGATACCGTATTAAACGTGATATTAATGGGGAACCTGTTAAATTAAACGATGGACCGGATTGGAATGGAGTTTATGAAATGGAAATAGATCCATTAGATAATGGAAATCGCCCAGGAATATATGCAGAAACTAAAGAGCCATATTTATTTGGAGGAATGGAACAAGATTTAGCAAGCTTTTTAACTGCTAAAGGATGGAATATTAATAGCCCAGAAACTTTAAAAACAGCTCCAGCAGGAGATGAAGGAAAAGTAGCATTTACAAATGGTCGTTTTATACTTCAATCATTTTCAAGAGAATCTATTGTAAAATTAGATCAAGTTCTTCCAGGTGTACCTAAATGTATGTTGCTTTGGTTAGATGAAAGCGCAGGGTATGTTCGTCCAAGTAATACATTAGAGTCTTTAGCTGAATTTATCAACTTCTCAGTTGAGTATAATTGCCATATTGCAGGTCCTTCAATTGCAGGGAAACCTAATAAATATGATGATTTATCTGAGCCTTGGATGAATGAAATGTATCATAGAGCAGGTATGATTGTTCATGCATATTCTTTTGATACAGAAGACCAATTAAGAAAATATAATGGTGATTACTATTATGGTGGTGAATCTCGTTTTGATAATCCAGATCGTCAAGTGAGTGGTACTTTTAATTACGATGTAAACAAAAATATGTTTATTGATGGTGGGTTTACAAACCTTACTGACTTATCATTAAAGTATTATAATAGAGGTGAAGGAAAAACTGCTCAAGAAGTTTTAAACGAGTTAGGTTATTAGTAATAAATCATTTAGAAGAAAAGACATGATGAAAAAAATATATTTTACATTACTAACTATGGGGTTAGTAGTAACAAGTGTTATTGGTCAAGAAAACCAATTATCGGTAGAATCTAATAAAGGAGGAATTCTATTGACTTCACCTGAAAAAGATTATCAAGTAAAGTTTAATGGTAGAATCTATATGGATGGTACTCATTATATGGATGATGTAACAGATTTAAGTTCAAAACTTTCTATTACTGATGTTCGTTTAGGAACAACAGTAAAATGGGATAAATGGGACGCTAAAATTAATGTTAGTTTTGGAAATGATCATTTAAAAATTAAAGACGCATTTTTAAGATATAACTATAATGAAAAAAGTGTTTTTACTATTGGTAATTTCTTTGAACCATTTGGTATAGAAGGTGCTGCATCAAGTAAAGAATTAAGATTTATAGGTGCTTCAAATACTACGCAAGCTTTAGGAATAGGAAGAAGTATTGGATTAGGATATACTTATTATACTGATAAATTTTACGGTGCTACAGGTTTATTTGCTGGTACTGTTGATAATCAAGATAAAGGAGATCAAGGGTATAGTACAACAACAAAATTAGCGTATACACCAATTGTAAACGAAAATTTAACGTTACAAGTAGGAGCTTCATTTTCTTACCGTAAGCCTGAAGCTAATGGTTTTAGTGATGGTTTAAATGATGATGATTTTAATAGAGAAGTTGTTTTAACTGCGGGTCCTGAAAACTTATTTTTAAACGCAGATATTAAAGGAGCAATGAGCGATACAAAATTTAACTTTCAAACGTTAGTTTTATCAAAATCATTCCTTTTACAAGGTGAATATACAAGATCAAATGTTACAAGAGATGAAGACTATGTTTCTGAATTAATGAAAGACGGTCCTCTTTACTATGTTACGTATGCTTGGCCAACAACTCCTCAAGATTATGCAGATTGGTATGGTGAATTAAAAGATATTACTACTGAAGCTTACTATGTACAAACAGGTTTTCTTTTAGGAGATACCTATTCATATAATTCTTCAACAGCTTATATTAATAGACCAAAAGCGGGTTCGTATGAATTTTTGGTACGTTATGATAATACAAATTTAAATGATATTGATGGTACTTACTTTAACGGTTCTTTTGGACCTGCTGATGAAGGTGCTGCTTTAGGAGGTGCTGGAAATAAGAGTATTGCTGGTGGTAAATCAGAGACTATTAGCGCAGCTGTTAATTATTATTTAAGTGATAACATCATGTTCCGTTTAAACTATAGTGTAATGGATGTTGATAATATAAAACACCCTCTTGATGAAAAAGTTGGTATTTTAAATGCAAGGGTTCAAGTTAATTTTTAATAAGAACCAGTACACATAATTATTTGAATTTAAAAACCCATAATTTAGATGAAAATCTAAGTTATGGGTTTTGTATTTTTTATAAGTTAACCTTAATTATTCAGGGATCCCATAAGTATTCACTACATAATCTAAATCTTTGTCACCTCTACCGCTTAAATTAACAAGGATAGATTCTTTTGGTGATTTTTGAGCTAGCTTTATGGCATACGCCACTGCATGGGCACTTTCTAATGCAGGAATAATTCCTTCTAATCTGCTTAATTCAAAAAAGGCATCAATACATTCTTTGTCCGTAATACTATCATACGTTACTTTATTTAAGTCTTTTAGCATGCTGTGTTCTGGGCCAACACCAGGATAATCTAAGCCACTGGCAATAGAATGTACAGGGGCTGGTTCACCATTTTCATCTTGTAAGGTGTAACATTTAAATCCGTGAATAATACCTGGTTTTCCCTTAGTCATAGTTGCAGCGTGATCTCCCAATTTATCTAAAGATTTACCAGCTGGTTCAATTCCAAAAAGTTTACATTCTTCATCTTCTAAAAATGCTGAGAAAATACCCATTGCATTACTACCACCACCAACACAAGCAACAATATTATCAGGTAATTCGCCTGTCATTTCAAAAAATTGAGCTTTAGCTTCAATACCAACCACACGTTGAAAATCACGAACCATCATTGGAAAAGGGTGCGGTCCAACCACAGAACCAATACAATAAATAGTGTTTATAGGATCTTCTAAATAAGCTCCAAAAGCACTGTCAACAGCTTCTTTTAATGTTTTTAAACCGTGAGTAACTGGTACAACAGTAGCTCCTAAAATTTTCATACGAAGTACATTCGGGTATTCTTTAGCAATATCAACTTCACCCATATGAATTTCACATTCTAACCCAAAATAAGCTGCTGCAGTTGCTAAAGCAACACCGTGTTGTCCTGCTCCAGTTTCAGCAATTAATTTCTTTTTACCTAAGTGTTTCGCTAATAAAGCTTCACCCATACAATGGTTTAATTTATGAGCACCTGTATGATTTAAATCTTCTCGTTTTAAGTAGATTTGCCCGCCATACTTTTGTGATAGGCGGTGACAATGATAAACAGGTGTTGGTCTACCTTGAAAATGCTTGCGAATGTTTCTAAGCTCGGAAATAAATTTATGCGATTTACTGATAGAAAAATAAGCATCATTTATTTTTTTCATCTCTGCTTCTAAATTTGGAGGTATAAAAGCACCACCATATTCATTAAAGAAACCTTCTTTATTTGGATATTTTTTAAAATAATTTTCTGACATACTATAATTTTATGAATTCCTCTTTTTTATTCTTCCACACTAGCTACCAATGCATTTAAAATCTCAATGGCAGCTTTGGATATTTTTGTTCCAGGGCCATAAACTCCAGTAACACCAGCATCCAATAAATATTGATAATCTTGTGCAGGAATTACACCTCCTGCAATAACCATAATATCTTCTCTTCCATAAGTTTTTAGCTCAGCAATTACTTGAGGAACTAAGGTTTTATGTCCAGCAGCTAGCGAGGAAATACCAAGGATATGAACATCATTTTCAATGGCTTGTTTAACGGCTTCTTTTGGAGTTTGAAATAATGGACCTATATCTACATCAAAACCTAAATCAGCATAGCCAGAAGCAACTACTTTTGAGCCTCTATCATGCCCATCTTGCCCTAATTTAGCAATCATAATTCTAGGGCGTCTTCCTTCTAATTCAGCAAATTTATTTGCTAAATCTTTCGCTTTTTTAAACTCTTGATCGTCTTTAATTTCTTTACTATACACGCCAGAAATAGATTTAATAGTTGCTTTATATCTTCCAAAAACAGTTTCTAATGCCGTTGAAATTTCCCCTAAAGTAGCTCTTTTTTCAGCGGCTTCAACAGCCAAATCCAATAAATTTCCTTCACCAGATGTTGCGCATTCGGTTAAATTAGAAAGCGCTTTTGAAACTTCAGCTTGATTTCTTTCAGCTTTAAGTTCGTTCAATCGTTTAATTTGAGATTTTCTAACGGCATCGTTATCAACCTCTAAAATTTGTAATGGGTCTTCTTGTTCTAATCGGTATTTATTGACGCCAACTATAGTATCTTGGTTACTATCAATTCTTGCTTGTTTTTTAGCCGCCGCTTCTTCAATGCGCATTTTTGGGATACCTAACTCAATAGCTTTTGTCATACCACCTAGTTCTTCTACTTCTTGTAGCAATTCCCAAGCTTTATTCACCATTTCTTCTGTTCTGTTTTCAACAAAAGTTGAACCAGCCCAGGGATCGACTGTTTTGGTAATGAGGGTTTCTTCTTGAATGTATATTTGGGTATTTCTTGCGATACGAGCTGAAAAATCTGTTGGTAAAGCAATGGCTTCATCCAACGCATTGGTGTGTAAACTTTGAGTGCCACCTAAAGCTGCGGCCATAGCTTCAATAGTGGTGCGCGCTACATTATTAAATGGATCTTGTTCTGTTAAACTCCAGCCACTTGTTTGGCAATGTGTTCTTAGCGCTAATGATTTTTGATTTTTAGGATTAAATTGTTTTACAATTTTAGCCCATAACATACGTGCTGCACGTAATTTTGCAATTTCACTAAAATGATCCATTCCAATGGCCCAGAAAAATGATAAACGTGGTGCAAAAGAATCAATATCCATTCCGCTTGCAATTCCTGTTTTAAGGTATTCTAGTCCATCGGCTAAAGTGTATGCCAATTCAATTTCAGGAGTGGCACCTGCTTCTTGCATATGATAGCCTGAAATAGAAATAGAATTGAATTTTGGCATATTTTTACTAGTATATGCAAAAATATCAGCAATAATTTTCATGGATGGAGTAGGTGGATAAATGTAGGTATTACGCACCATAAATTCTTTTAAAATATCATTTTGGATAGTTCCTTCCAATAATTTTTCAGCAACGCCTTGTTCTTTGGCGGCAACAATATAAAATGCTAAAATGGGTAAAACAGCACCGTTCATAGTCATTGAAACTGACATTTTATCCAAAGGGATTTGGTTAAATAACACTTTCATATCTTCTACAGAATCTATAGCAACACCAGCTTTACCAACATCGCCTTGTACCCGTTCGTGATCAGAATCGTACCCTCTGTGAGTGGCTAAATCAAATGCGACAGATAAACCTTTTTGGCCTGCGGCTAAATTTTTACGATAAAAAGCGTTGCTTTCTTCTGCAGTAGAAAATCCGGCATATTGTCTAATCGTCCAAGGTTGGCGAACATACATTGTTGAATAAGGGCCACGTAAATTTGGAGCAGTACCTGCAATGTAGTTTTCATGTTCAAAATAAGTATCTTTCTCATCTTGACTTTCAATACTGAGTTTTGAAAAATCTTTACGCTTCATTTTTCAGTCTTTTTTGTTCTAATTCTTCTGCCAAACGTTTCGGAATTATGGGAATTATCAATGTTTTTTTAGGGTTGCGTTCAACAAAAGGATGCACTTGTAAATCGTGTTTCATTTTGTCTTGTTCGTTTGGATATTTATTGGTTCCTAATAAAACCAGTTCACCACAATTAAATTGTGTTTGTTCTTTTTTAGCATTTTCAACAATTTTTCGTTGAATAGTTCCTACTTTTAATTGTTGTAAAAAACCACCACTTTTTTCAATTTCTTTGAAAAGAGCTAATGCTTTTTCGGCAATTTGTTTCGTAACAGCTTCAATATAATAGGAATTGGTAGCAATGTGCTGTGCATTTTTGAAATAACTTTCTTCCTTTAAAATTAATAACTGATTTCTAGCAATTCGATCTCCAAATTCATTTGAATGATGAAAAACGGAATCATAAGCACTATTTGAAACTGTATTTGCGCCTCCTAAAATAGCGCTCATACTTTCAGTAGTTGTGCGCAACATATTTACGTTATAATCGTACAAAGTTTTGTTACGCAAACTTGGTTCAGCATAAATTTGTGCGTTTGCAGTTGTTTCGTATTCAGATACCATTAAATTGTACAAATACTTAAAGGCTCTAATTTTAGCTATTTCAAAAAAATAATGAGTTCCAATGGCAAAATTAAACTGTATTTTATTTGCGATAGCACCACCAAATTTTGTTAAATATTCATTTACATGAGCTAATGCATATGCAACTTGCTGTACAATATTTGCTCCGGAATTTTGATACATATCAACATTTACACTAAGTAAAAAATGAGATGTATTTTTTTGAAGAAGATTTTCTACTACTTTAAAATCGTTATTTAAAGAGGTGTACCAATTGCCGCTTCTTGCTAAATTTCCAATAATATCAATATTGTAAAAAACGGTTTCATTTTTAAGTAATTCAGTAAGTTCAGTTATAAATTCTTCAGACAAAAACTCAAGCTGAAAGTGAAATTCAATTTTTTTATTTAAAAGATGCGTAAATAAAAGGTTGGAATTGAACGATTTTTTAGCAACAAATTTTAAAGCGTTTGCACCTCTTTGAATGACATCTATAGCTTTTTTATTGGCTTCTTCTTCAGAAGTGACGCTAATTTTCTGACAAATTTTATAAGCTGCTTCTGAAACAGGAATGTTTAACTTTTTAAAATCGTCTAAGTGATAAAATGGCTTTATGGTAATTCCTTCATTGGTTTTTGTGAGAAGGGTCTCATTATAATCAGCTCCTTTTAAATCGAATTGAATTTTTTGTTTCCAAGCTGCCGCTGAACTTGGTTCAAAATCTTGCGTTATAAAATCACTCATCATTGCTATTTTTTTAAGTTAAATTTGAGACAACACTTAAAATACGAGCATTTATTTTTTTTCTAATGTGTCGTATTCTATCAAATATATTTCTTCATTTTCTTTTTTCATGTGATATTCTTCTCTAGCGAATTTCTCTAATTCTTCTTTGTTTTTGAGCTTATCTATAAGTTCTTTATCTTGCTTAATTTCACTATTTAAATAATCTTGTTCACTTTTAAGTTTGTTGATTTCTTTATTAAATTCTCTATGATTTAACATTGAATTTTCATCAAAAAACAGCATCCAAACAATAAAAACAGCAAGTATAATTACATATCTGTTTGTTGTAAATTTTACAATTGGTTTATTTTTGAATTGCTTAAAAGTCATTTATTTTAACTTATTATTAATAACAGTTCTCACAATATCAACAGCCACTGTATTGTATCTGTCATTTGGGATAATAATATCGGCATAATTTTTCGTAGGCTCTATAAACTGCTGATGCATAGGTTTTAATGTATTTTTATAGCGTGTAATTACTTCGTTTACATCGCGTCCTCGTTCTTCAATATCACGTCTTAAACGTCTAATTAAGCGTTCATCAGTATCAGCGTGTACAAATATTTTTATATCAAATAAATCTCTTAATTCTTTATTGTTAAAAATTAAAATTCCTTCCACAATAATTACTTTTCTTGGATGTGTAATCAGGGTGTCCGATGTACGGTTATGCGTTATAAAAGAATAGACGGGTTGTTCAATAACTTCACCCTCTCTTAATTGTTTTAAATGAGAAACTAACAATTCAAAATCTATAGCTTTTGGGTGATCAAAATTTATTTTAGTACGCTCTTCATAAGCTAGATTGGCAGTTTTATTATAGTAAGAATCTTGTGAAATTACACAAACTTCATCTGCAGGTAATTCATGTAAAATTTGATTTACAACGGTTGTTTTTCCGCTTCCTGTGCCACCGGCTATTCCAATAATTAGCATATAAATATTTCTGTTAGTATTTGCAACAAATTTAATGAATATATAATATGGAAAACGGATTTTAATTATTTTTTGTTGTGTAGTCTAGATTTATGTTCATTTAGTGAGTTGGGGAAACTTGTTTATGAACTCTTTTGAGCGGATAAAAGGACATAGGCTGGTGATACTCAGGATGAACTTCTTGTCTGTATTTCTTAAAAAAAGTATTGTAAAAAAAAATAGATTATCTTTTCAGATAATCTATTTTGAGCCGATAGAGGGACTCGAACCCACGACCTGCTGATTACAAATCAGCTGCTCTAGCCAGCTGAGCTACATCGGCTTTTATGCGGATGCAAATTAATATACTTTCCAATTAATATGCAAGTATTTTTTCAATTATTTTTTATAGACTCTTCAATTTTATTCCCAAAGGAAAGTAATAAGCTAAGTATCAATTATTAGAAATATTTTGAGTCATTTAATTGAATCACTAATTGAGTATTTGTGAAGGTGAAAGTAAATATTAGGTATCATGGTTATAACATTTTTAACGAATTAAAAACTTCTTTTTTGGAGTATATTTAAATGATCATATATAAATAAAAACCGAGACAGTTATTTTAACGTACTCGGTTTTCTTTTTTAATTACTTGTTCTAAGTTTAATTAAAACAATAGATTATACAGGTTCTTTTTCTAGTTTAGTTCTCATTCTTGCGATGTTTTCAATTACTTCGGGCATTTTTTCAAACATTGCCGCAAGTCCGTGAGTTTTGCCTGCTTCAAGGAATGAAATGTTTTCTCCTTTTGTTACCAAAAATCCTATAGGTTCAATTCCAACACCAACACCTGCTCCCATTCCTTCGCTTTTAAGTTCTTTTTTTTCAAATCCTTCTCCTCCTCCAGAGCCAAATCCTAATCCTACTTTAATTACGGGCACACATTTAAATTCTCCCAATTCAAATGTTTGACCAACGACAGTTTCAGTTTTTGCTTCATTTTTAATGAAGTCTGTAACTTGTTTTAACAATTCTTCAAAATGTAATTCCATAATGTTACGTTTTTAAATGAAAAAATAATTTAATAATATTAATTGGTCTGTTTTGTAAATGCAATACCAATTGATTTCTGTCTTCAAAATTGACCTTAAAATGTCCAAGATTATAATTAAGAAACACAAAAACGGGATACAATTTCGCATTCAAAGTGTAATCACCTGTATCTATTTCTAAGTTAAATCTTTTAATTTTAAAAGATTTTAATATTTGTAGACCTTTCTTAAAATCAATTTTTTTGTTTGTTTTATTGTTTTTAACAATCTTTTTTTTCTCTGTAAAGCCTCTATATTTTAATGGATAGAGATAAAAATTCATAAAAAACATTCGTAGTTTAATTCTTATGATTTCAACGTTATCTTTTTCTATACTTGCCTTTGCAAACCCTCTTATTTGCAAATAATATTGATTTGTAATTGTATTAATATATAAATCAATAGGTACTAATAATGCATAAACGATTAACAAAAAAAGCAGTAGAAAAAAACTTGTTAACAGCATAAAATAATTTTTATGTAAAATTATCTAGCATATCTTTATTTGGCAATGAGATTAGTTAATTTATGAATGATTTTTATCAATTATTCAACTTTTTATTTATGATCTGAATTTATGTTGTAATTTTGGATAGAAGTCAATAAGGTTTGTTTGACTCTTTTGATTTAATTGGTTAAAGAATAATAAATAGTTTTGTGCTTTATATAATCACTATTTTAATTGCCATCACTTCCTTAAATCAAGCATGGATTGAAACACAAATTATAACTAATAATTTAACCATTATTTTAGGAGTTTTTAAGCGGTTATTTTAATTAGATTTGGTTCTAAAGAAGTAATTGGCGATTTATTAAGAACTTTTTATACAAGAAAAAACTTTAAAATTGAAGACCAGATAAGTTTTAAATGAATTACTGGAATTGTTAAATCAATTGACAATATAAAATAACTTTGAAAACTTCAAAAGGTAAAATGGCATTACCAATAAAAGAAATTGTTGATAATTAAATAGAGATTTCAGATTAAATGAGAAAAAAATAAATGAACTTAATAAAGTTTTGAAATTTTAGTTAAAAATGGTGACAAAAACCTTTTGAAAGTGTCATAAAAATTATAAATAATAATAATTCATAAAATGAAAAAATTAATTTTACTATTGCTAGTGTTTTTTATTGCAGTTAATACTCAAGCTCAAAAAAAAGAAAAAATAAAAGGGAACAAAATTGTTATAGATGTTTCTCAAGACTTAGAAGATTTTAATGCAATTGAAATTGGAGATAACTTAAAAGTTACCATTGCAAACTCAGTGAGTAATGGATACCGTTTAATAGCAGATGAAAATCTAATAGATGTTATTAAATTTAAGGTTGTTAATGGTGAACTAAAAATCTATACCACTTCAAATATTACATATAGCAAAAAGCTTGAAGTTAGTTTAACAGTTAAAAATATAAATAAAATCACTTTAAAAGAAGATGCTAAATTAACTTCAATGAGCAGATTAAATTTTATTGACTTCACTTTTATAGCTTTAGATAATGCTGCGTATGATTTAGATTTAGAAGCTGAAAATTCAACCTTCAATCTTTATAGAAGTACCTCTGGGAGCGTTCATCTAAAAGGAGAAAAAGCTTTTATGCTTTTTAATGAAAATGCATTTTTAAAGGGTGAAATTGAATTGGATGAATTAGAATTAATAACTAATAATCGTACAGATATCAATTTATCAGGAGATGTTACTACATTAAAAATTAATGCATCCGGATCTTCAAGTTTGAAAGCTAAAAATTTAGAAACTAGTTATGCTGATTTAAATTCAGAAAATACGGCTGATCTTTACATTAATGCTTCAAAAGAGATTAAAATATACGCGAAGGATAAAAGTTCAGTTTATGTATATGGTCAACCTGATATAAAAGTTGCTGGATTGATTGGTAACTCTCAGATTGTTAAAAAGTAAAAAACATCAAAAAAATAGGTTAATTTAGACTTGAAATAGAATACCTATTAAAATTTACAGATATGAAACTTAAGA
>NZ_JBFFOE010000078.1:0-11643 GCF_041562875.1 Lutibacter sp.
ATTATAATGGGAAGATCTAGATACTTCTTGAAGGGTTAATTTATTATTCTAATTTTTAGAAATAAAAGTTTTTTGAAAGATTATTTCAATTTCAAAAAGTTACCGAAGTCTTTTCATAAAAGAAACAGGAAGTTTCGACTTCCTGTTTCTAAAAAAATAAACCCTTGCTGTTGAAAAACACCAAAGGTTGAAATGAAAAGCTTAAAGATGTTTATTTAAAGACGATAGTTTTGGATTGTTTTAGAGATAAAATGATTTTAAAATTGTTTGAAAGCGATATAACAAATTTAACCTTTTCAGGAAACAGGGAAGCGCAAGTTTCCCTGTTTCTATTTTAACCTTTTTCTATATTGTAAACATTCTTAAAATATTAAAAAATGAATTATTATTATTCTAAACGGCTACACAATAAAACATTTCAAGAAGCAATAGAAAAAGTAACCTTAGAACTTCAGAAGGAAGGCTTTGGTATTCTTACGGAAATAGATATAAAATCAATATTAAAGAAAAAATTAAATGTAGATTTTTATAACTATAAAATTTTGGGAGCATGCAATCCTACTTTTGCCTACAAAGCATTAAAAGCTGAAGATAAGATTGGAACAATGCTACCTTGCAATGTTATTATTCAGGAAAAAGAACTAGGAATAATTGAAGTCTCTGTCATAAACCCAATAGTTTCTATGCAAGCAGTTATAAATGAGTCTTTAATTCCTATTGCAATGGAGGTTGAAGATAAGCTTCAAAAAGTTATTAAAACTATTTAATAGGCTTATGAGACCTGTTTAAAGGTAGAATTTTCTTCAACCTAAACTTTTTTACTCATTTAATTATTAGTTATTTTATAAGGTATTCGTGAATTTACTATTTCAGGCTCTAAAACAAATGTGAAATTAAACAACTAATAAGATGAAAAAAGAAAACAATGAATGCTGCCCTCTATTTCATCCTGAGAAATGGAATAAAAAAACGTTTAATTGGGATTGTAAACCATTCGTAAAAACATCAGTACCCACATTATTTCACATTCCCTTTCCTCTATTGATTGGAAAAAAAGTAACCAAAATGATGAAAATGGCAGAAGATTCCAACAAAATGTCAGAAAACATGGAAAGTGTTTTATTGTTATTTACAGATCCACACCTTTTTAAATCAGAAATTTATTTATCAGTAACTGGCAAGGTACCTAATTCTAATAATACAACAATTTCCGGCACATTTATGACTAAAGTTTTTGATGGTAACTATAACGCCATTCCAAAATTTATAAGACAAATGAATGACTATTTAAGCAAACATAGAAAAATTGCTAAAAAATATTATGTACATTATGCTTATTGTCCAAAATGCGCAAAAAAATATGAACATAATTATATGGTGCTGTTTGCAAAGGTTTAGAAAAAAACATCAAAAAAAGAAAAATCAATGCTGCAAGTAAAAACAACCAGCTTTACAAAGCTAATAATCTTGATGGTAAACTTACGTAATCGTTAATTCCCTTGATTTGGCATTAGTGATTCTCAGGATAATTTTTAATGTCTCTTTTTTAAAACAGCTATGGAAAGAAAAATACGGTACCCAACATTAGTCAAGAGAAAGTGAACAAAATAATTATAAAATGAAGGAGAATGTATTCAAATTAAATTTTAGATAATAAGATACAAGGGTTGATATATATCATTACTAATTGTTCTGGAAATAGCTATATTTAATTGTTAGTATTAATTCAATTTAAAACTTAAAACTATGGAAATTAACATTCAATTTGTAAAAATGCCCACTAGTGAATTTATGGAGGCTTTTGTAATAAAAGAACTCAATAAATTAGCTAAAAAATACGAGTGGCTTATTAAAGCTGAAGTTTTTTATAAACTAGAAAAAGATCCAAAAGGAAAAGGTAAAATTTGTGATATTCAATTAAGTTTACCAGGTCCAAAAATAATTGCTTCTTCTAACGAAGAAAGCTTTGAAGAAGCAACAGATGAAACTATACGAGATTTAAAAATACTCCTTAAAAAGCGTAAAAGTGAAATGAAACCTCATTTGTAAGAGTTGTTATTTAGAAAAACTTAATTGAAAATTATCATTGGCTTCTTTTAATAACCTAACACATTCTATATCAGTTATTTGATTAAATTCTTCATGAAATTGACCAACAGATCTAAAATCTCTGGGTACAAGCAAACAAACTGTAAGAAGTACATTTGGCATATTTTTTATTAAAAGGATGTCCTATTTTTTTAGATAGCACTATTTCTAATGGAGGGTTTATTTTTTGAAATTACACTTCCAACAGCAATACCTCCTCTTGGAATTGCTATAATTACAGTTTTTGTATTTTTACAATAATTAATTGACTTTTCTGCAATTAAGTTACCAACTTCTTCCCTACTAGCGAACATTTTACTTCATTTTTATATTTTCAAATAGGTATCAAACCAATTGCCTGTATGCATTGCTACCTGTTCTAATTTTCCATGTTCTGGAAATAAATGTGTGGCTCCTTCAATAATTTTAAGTTCACAAATACCTTTTATTTTTGACTGCGCTTTTTTATTTAATTCAATAACTACACTATCATTACCACCAACCAATAAAAGTGTAGGTGTTTTTACATCTTTTAAAATTTCTAGTGCAAGATCTGGTCGTCCGCCTCTACAAACAATTGCCTTTATAGTATCGCCTAATTTGGCTGCTGCACTTAAAGCAGAAGCAGCACCAGTGCTTGCCCCAAAGTAACCAATTGCCAAATGCTTTGTATCTTTATAATTACTAACCCATTTTGTAACTTTCAAAAGTCGATCTGTAAGTAAATCAATGTTAAATCGATTTTCATAAATTGTATCTTCTTCAGTTGTTAATAAATCAAAAAGTAAACTAGAAAATCCACCTTCAAGCAATAAATTAGCTACATAATTATTCCGAATGCTTAACCTACTACTTCCGCTACCGTGTGAAAATAATATAATTCCTTTGCTATTGGCAGCCAATCTTAAATTTCCTCTTAATTTAATTTGCCCAATAGGAATTTCTATTTCTCCATGTTTTTCAATAATATTCATCATCTTAGATTTTAAAACATTACATTTTGATATATCAAAAATTTCAAATCTTTAGGAAGAACCGTTCTAATATCTTCTAATTCACCAAGAGAGATATACTTGCGAAGAATTATAAATGTTGATTTAATATAATTTTCCGCAATTTCATCAGATTCAAAATCAACGACGGAAGTAACGCCATTAAAGTCTCTAATAACATATATAAAATCTTCCAAACTTTTAACTTTTATTTTAGCCTTACTAGACCATCCATTTACATATATTGCTTTTAAAAACATGGGGAATTGAGCAATTAGTTGTAATGATTCTTCAGTTGAAATTACCTCTCGTAACCCATGTAAAATAGAAGATAAAATACGTCCTGCTTTATCTGTATCATCTCTTAGATTTAAAGTTACTGCATACTCTTTTAAAAACGTATTAGCTTCTTTTGCGAATTGATTAAAATTTAGTCCCATAACAATGCCTTTTTAAGTTAAAATTTATAAATATCCCATTTTTCATCTTTTTTCATAACTGCTATTAAGTGTGGGGCAATAAATTTTGAATAGAATTTAGGTGGGATTTTTGAAATTACTGTTGGAGGAATATAATTTCGAGGATTTTCTAAATAGAGCACAATTTCCCCCTGAGTGTCAATAATAAATTCTTCTAATTTAGAACTAGTAATATCTTTTTTTAAAACTTCATTAAACCCTATTTTCTCTTTTAAAAGTTTACTAATAATTGCATATCCATTATAAAAAGTTGAAGCATTTAAATATTGAGGCGCAATTACTTCATTACCAGCAGTGTCTATAAATCCATATAAATATTCGTTGTCTATTAATTTTCTAATTAAACACCTTCCATCTTTAAAGTATGGATATGATTTTGCTTCATCTTTATTCAAAACAAAATCATCTCTATAATCAATAACTAATAAGCCTTCTTCATTTAAAAAACCCCACTGATTCCCATTTCTTATCGCTATCAAATCTTCATTTATTGGAGTAACTTCATCAATATTACTTATAACTTGAGCAAACCCAACTAGCTGAATGCTAAAGCACATTATTAAAATTAGTAGATTTTTCATGACTTCAATAATTTTTATTTACATAAAGCTATTACTTGTTTTAGATTCACAAAATGATATTCCTCAATTTTAAAACATCTAAAAATTTCTAGAAAATATAATTTATGCCATAGTAGTAAGTAAAACAAGGAGTTAATCCTTCATTTCTTCTAAAAACCTATTTTTAAATTTGTTGAAATATTTGATATATATCATTTTAATTTACCGTAATAATAAAGAACTTAGAGAGATGCTAAAATTAAAACATCATGAAATCGGGATTAAAATATGTGACTTTTAGTCATAACAAAAGTGTTAATGAACTTCTTTATAATATTTCATTATGGGTTTCTGAATTTGAATTTATTAAAATAGAATTATCATTTTTAAAACACCTTCTAAAAACCTATCCTTTCAAATCTAAAATTCCTAATTTATTTGAGCATATACAATTATTTATTTTAGATCTTGAAAGTTTAGAGGAAGACAGAAATTTAATTCAAAAAAATATACACCATCAAAAAAAACAGTTAAGTAACAAACTAAAATCTTCTAATTTAAATTTTGAAGATTTAGAAGAAGAAGTATTCAATTATTTAGAAGGTTATAAAAAACTAAAAGCTCGAATTTATCAATATGTAAGTGGGCTTATAAAATAACCAATAATAAAAATGAAAAACAATGAAATGATTCATCTCATTTTATTTGCTTCTTTTAGTATTTACATTTAATAAAATAACTTAAAACTACTAAAATGGGAACTAAAATTAAAAAAGATTGGTATGGCAGGGAAAAAAGTACTGAAGAATTACATCAAGATGCTAAAATATGGATCTCTGAGATTCACTTTATAAATGATGAAATTCGTTTTTTAGAGCATTTACTTAGCTCAAAATATATTGATTGTTTAGCTTCAGGTTTAGCAAAAAAAATTGAAATCTCTGTTAAAAAAATTTCTGAAGAGAAAGCAATTGGGCAATCACTTTTAGAACAAATTTTGAAACAAGAAGAAATATTGTCTGACTTAATTAAAAATAATAGTGTAAGCGGTAATACAAACTTTCTAGAAACCCATAAAAAATTAGCGCTCGAAATAAATAGCTATGAAAAAAAATATAATAGACTTAAAAAGCAAATTTTTGAAATTGTAGAAAATGTAATGAAGAAAACAGCACAAAAAAAATTAATTTAAAAAATAGCTATCCCATTAATATTCTTTATTTTTTAATATTATAAAAACTTCTTTTATGTTCTATAAAAAAACTACTTCAATTTTTAGTTATTTTAACTATAAAAGTTATAAATTTTAATTTTAAAATTATTTTTTAACCATTATTTTGTTAAAACCCTGCGTTTATAAGGAACTATTTTTTTGTTTTTTTGAAAATTTTAACAAACAACATATTTAAATAATAAATACATTTGTTTGTTTTTAAATATTCAATTTACCATCTAAATGAAGTTATATCAATTAATTATAGTTTTAACACTTTTCATTACGTCTACAGTAAAATCTCAAAGTGATTTGCCTTTACGTTTAGATGATTCAAAAATAAAACCGCTAAATAGTTTAAAAAATTCTGATCTTCAAAATAGCTTAGAACAAGAATTAAATAAAGTTCCTTCCTGGAAAAAATTAATTGCACAAAATAAAATGGCTGTTGGGGTAATTGATCTTAGTGATCCACAAGATGCTAAATATGCTAGTGTAAATAGCAATCAAATGATGTATGCCGCAAGTTTGCCAAAAATTGCAGTATTATTAGCTGCAATGGATGCAATTGAAAAAGGGCAACTAAAAGAAACTCCAGAAGTTATAAAAGATATGAAATTAATGATTAGTAATTCAAACAATCAGGCTTCAACAAGAATGATAGACAGGTTAGGTTATGCCAAAATAGAAAGCGTAATGACTGATGATAAATACAAATTATACGATAAAACCTATGGCGGTTTATGGGTTGGAAAACGTTATGCTGCTGGAGGGTCAACAAATAGAGAGCCACTTAAACATTTAAGTCATGCTGCAACAGTTGCACAGGTTTGTAAATATTATTATTTATTAGCAAATGGAAAACTTGTAAATAATGAAAGATCTAAAGAAATGCTAGATATCATGGAAAACCCAGCCTTACATCATAAATTTGTAAACACATTAGATTTAATTGCACCAGGTGCAAGATTATTTAGAAAATCAGGTTCTTGGAAAAACTTCCATTCAGATTCTATCTTAGTTTGGGGAAAAGAAGCTACCAGACGTTATATTTTAGTTGCATTAATTGATGATGCCAATGGTGAAAGTATTATTAGAAACTTAGTAGTACCTATTGAAAAGGCACTTAAAAAAGCATTGGCATTATAAATAATATACTAAAATTGTAATTATCTAGTTTTAAGTATAGTACTCTAATAAATTACTATTTTTTTAAAATTTTATCTCTAAAACTGTCTATAAAGTGAAAATACTTCAAACATTCTTGTTTTTGTTTTTATTTGTCACATCGATTATTTATGGGCAAAACGACTTGCCGATTCATACTAACCAATTAAATGTTAAACCACTAGGAAGTCTTTTAAACTTTGAATTTCAAAAAGGTTTAGAATTAGAATTAAATAAAATTCCAAAATGGAAAAGTTTAATTCAACAAAATAAATTAGCAGTTGGAGTTATTGATTTAAGCAATCAAAATCATATTGAATATGCTAGAATTAATGGCAACAATATGATGTATGCAGCTAGTTTACCTAAAATTGCAGTGTTGTTAGCGGCTATGGATGCCATAGAAAAAGGAGAATTAAAAGAAACTTCTGAAGTTAATAATGACATGAGATTAATGATTAGCAAATCTAACAACCAAGCAGCTACTAGAATGATTGATAGATTAGGCTTTGATAAAATTGAAAGTGTTTTAACTGATGAAAAATACCAATTATACGATGAAGAGCATGGTGGAGGCTTATGGGTTGGAAAAAGGTATGCCAGCAGTGGAGAAACACATAGAGAGCCTTTAAAAAATTTAAGTCATGCTGCAACTGTAAACCAAGTTTGTAGATTTTACTATTTATTAGCCAACGGAAAATTGGTAAACAACGAAAGGTCAAAACAAATGCTTGGTATTCTTGAAAATCCTGCCTTACATCATAAATTTGTAAATACTTTAGATCAAATTGCTCCAAATGCTCGTTTATTTAGAAAGTCTGGCTCTTGGAAAAACTTTCATTCTGATTCTATTTTAGTTTGGGGGAAAGATCCTAATAGGCGTTATATTTTAGTGGCATTAGTAGATGATGCTTCAGGTGAAAAAATCATTCGAAATTTAGTAAAACCAGTTGAAAAAGTTCTTAAAAATTATTAATTAGTTCTTCATTTACAAATTCAAATTGTTTCAAGTGAAATTCTTTGTTTACACTATACATTTCAATATCTTTAATGAAAATTTCTTCAACTTTTTTTAAAAAGAATATAAATGTTTAACATCATAACTCTTAAAAAATATATTTTACAAGTATTTGATTTAAAAGAGGAAGAGCTACACAAAACACTTTTACTTCAACTCAATATTTTTTTATTAATAACTACTTTATTAATAGTTAAACCAACTATAAATTCACTTTTTCTATCTGAATTAACTTCTGATGCTTTACCATTAGGATATGTATTAACAGCAATTATGGCTATTGTTGGTTCTTACTTTTATGATAAAATTTTAGAAAAATATCCTCTAAATAAAATTATTGAAGGTACTATTATTGGTTCTGTACTATCGTTAATTGTTTTTGGAATTGCCTTCACCTTTAATATAGCTGGAGGTTTAATTTTGTACATTCCCTATATTTGGGTCGCAATTTTTGGTTTACTAACCGCTTCACAATTTTGGATTTTGGCTAATTTAGTTTATAATGTTAGGGAAGCAAAAAGGGTATTTGGCTTTATTGGAGCTGGAGCAATAGCAGGTGGAATTTTTGGGGGATATTTAACATCTATTCTTACCACTTTTTTAAGAACTGAAAGCTTACTTTTTGTTGCTGCTTTTATTGTATTTTTTTGTTTACCAATTACAAAATATATATGGAAAACCGAAGTTGTTAAATTAAACACATTTCAGGTTTCTCTTCGTACCAGTCCAAAAGGGGAATCACCTTTTAAACTGATTAAACAATCAAAACTTTTAAGTTTAATTGCCATTGTAATTGGATTAAGCGTTTTAGTTGCAAAAATGGTTGATTACCAATATAGTGACTATGCTTCAAGACTTATTGAAGATCAAGAAGAATTAACTTCCTTTTTTGGTTTTTGGTTTTCAACATTAAGTGTTATTTCGTTAATGGTTCAACTATTTTTAACACAGCGCATTGTTGGAACTTTTGGTGTAGGAAAATCTCTATTATGGCTACCTTCAGGAATTTTAATTGGTTCAATTTTATTACTATTTCTTCCTCAAATTTGGGTAATTATTGTTATCAAAATAATTGATGGAAGTTTAAAACAATCTGTAAATAAGGCTGCAACAGAACTTTTATCAATTCCTATTCCTATTGATATAAAAAAGAAAACAAAAACATTTACTGATGTTGTTGTAGATAGCATTGCAACAGGATTGGCTGGTTTCATTTTAATCTTTTTTATTAATGGATTAGAAATTTCATCAACATACATAAGTTTAATTATTATTGCTTTAATTTCAGTTTGGCTATATTTTATTTATCATTTACGAAAAGAATATATCATTTCTTTTAAAGAATTACTAGATACTTCTCATGTAAAAAAAGAAAAAACAATAAAAAAAGAAATTGCAGTAACTTCAATAATTGGTACTGTAAATAAAGTATTAAAAAACGGTTCTGAAGGTCAAATTTTGCATATGCTTCAAAAAACGTTGGAAGCAAAAGATGAATGTTTTTTTGTTGCAATTAAAAGTTTACTGACTCATGAATCGCCAAAAGTTAGGGCTTTAGCTATAGAAAATTTATACTTTTTGAAATCTGAAAATTTATGCTTTCAAATAGAAACTATGGTAAATGACCGAGATCAACAAGTTACAACAGCTGCTTTCAGGTATTTATTAAAAAAATACAATAATAATACCATCGAACTTTTTGATAAATATTTGAATAAAAAAGATGATACTATTGCCAATGCTGCTTTAATTGGACTTTCTTTAGAGTTAAGAAACCATCCTTTACTTCAAAACAGCTTCGATTTAGAAAAAAGAATTCAATTAGCTTTACAACAAAGTGAAAAATTAGTAACTGAAGAACAAAAAACATATAAAACACAAGCCATTTTAGAAGCCATAGGAAATGCAAAAGTTGAAAAATTTTATCATATTTTAAAGGAACAATTACAGTCTAAAAATCAATCCATTCAAAATACTGCTATTTTAAGCAGTGCTAAAACTTTAGATAAACTATTTATACCAACTCTCATTGATTTTTTAAGTGGTAAAGATACCCGAAAACCTGCTATTAATGCATTATTTAGCTACGGTGAACCTATTATTGAAATATTAGTTAAAAGTGTAAAGGAAGAATCTATCGCTTTAGATGATGCCATTCATGCGGTTGCTGTTGTTGAAAAATTTGCTTCACAAAAAGCAATAAGTTCCTTAAAACAATTAACAGACAATACAGAACACTCAGTTAAAATTGAAGCCATTGAAGCATTAAAAAGGTTAAAATGGAAATATCCAAATCTATATATTAAAGACAGCTATATTATTGATAAGGTGCTAGATGAATGTCATTTATATCAAAATACACTTTCTATAATTCACTCACAAATTGTTATTCAATACAAAAAGAAAGATTACTTAAATGAAAACATTGAGGTTATTGAAGCTAGAAATGGGTTAATGCAATTATTAGAACAACGTTTGGATAGACAATTACAACGTATTTTTAGATTTTTAGGCATTAAATACCCACCTAACGATGTTGAACCTATTCTTAATATTATTTTAAACGGTAAAGAAGAACAACGCATACATGCCATAGAGTTTTTAGATAACATATTAAATATTCAACTAAAAAAAGAATTGATTCCAATTGCAGAATCTATACTCGTTGAAACTATTTCTGAAGAAAAAATAAAAAAACTGAACTTAAAAATTCTTAGCGAATCCGAGTGTTATAGAGTTTTATTAGAAAGAAATGATAGCAAATTAAAACTTGCCGTATTGTATTTAATTGAAAAAACCAACGATTCAAAATATGTACGATTGGTTGAATTAGTTGCAAATGATACGAATGAAAAAATTAGAAATAAAGCATTAGAAATATTAAGTAAAAAATAAATAATAGTTTATTTATTAATCAATTTATCAATACTTCCTGCCAAATACATATGATCACTTGCAGAATTTTTTCTTAAAACATTCGTCATTAAAACCACCATATATTTTTTATTATTTGGATGCTCTACAATAGCCACAGAATTCATAAAATTTTGAACATTTCCCATATATTTTCCGCAAGGTTCACCTTTACTTCTATCACATTTATACAAACTTCCCGATTTAAAATAAACTGCCGCATCCCTTAATGCTGGTGATTGTGCATATCTAATTCTTCTATCTGTCATATACATCAATCGTTTCATTTCTAAACTAGATTTTTCATCCACCACTTTTCCTTGCTCTAATTGCACTAAAAACTTCATTAAACCAATTGGACTCCCAATACTTCCATCTTTACTGCCAATAAAATTATTTGCTCCTCTTGTAAAAAAAGTTCCTAAACGCCATTCTTCAAAAGTAATTCCAAGTTTTCGTAATGGTAAATTAACCACATCATTTCCTAAATCAGTTAATTCTTTTTTAGGTGTATTTTTAAAATAAGCATCTGCTCCTTCCTGTGTTAAAGCTGGATAATCTTCACCAAACGCAGCCATTAATAACGTTTCTCTCCAAACAATACTTGCAGCACCATTATTACTTACAGACATCATATGATCTGTCCATTCAAACAAGCTAAAAACATCACTTGTAATCACTTGTCTTTTCACTAATTTATTAGTTTCAATATTAAAAATTGGTATCGTATGCTCATCTATTAATCCCCATAAACCTGCTTTTACAGATTTTGTTCTTAATAATTCTATACGTTTTTCAAAAGAATCTGGATAAATTTTAGCCAATTGGGTAAATAAACCTGTTAAAACTGCCAATTTACCAACACTTCCTGGTTGATAACCTGCAGTTTCGTTACGGGCAGCATAACGAATATTATTCACATCAGAAATATCAATTACTGAAAGTGAATAACTTTTATCTAAACCATAAAAGAGTCCATTAATTTCTTTGTTGAATTGTTCCTCTTTTTTTAGAAACTGAGCTGTACTATCTTTCTTTTTTGAAATAAGGTTTAATGAAATTTCATTATAAGATTTTAATGCACCTGAAGGCAAATTTAAATTCTCTTTTATTTCACCACTTTTTATGCGTTCTAATCGCAATAATCTCTTAATTCCTGTTCGTGAATACCCATCAATTGGATATGGATTAAAACCCACAAAAGACCAACACA
>NZ_JBFFOE010000079.1:0-11128 GCF_041562875.1 Lutibacter sp.
CGATGAATTGTTTTTCGGTAGCATGTCCCGTTATTTTCATGATTGTTAAAGTGTCTAATTTACCATAATGGATTGTTGCGAAGGTTCTTCGCATTGTATGACTTGTTACTAATTGCCACTTTGGAAATTTACCAATAACTTTTCTTCTTGTTTTTTCATTCATTTTTCCACCTTCAACAATATCCGTCACACCTGATTCCTCACAGACCTTTTTAATATATTTGTTGAAGTTTTGATCACTTATTGCTCGAGGGAGTTCGCCATTTCTTTTATTTAAAGTTTTTTCAACTTGCTCTAGTACCGGGATGATAACGGGAATATTTGTTTTGTAATTAACCAATTCAATAAACCCATCTGTGAATTTATCTTTTTTTAAAGTTAATAAATCTGAAATTCTTAATCCTGTCCATATACCAATTATTAACCAATCTCTTGCATTGTCGAGGTAGCTCAAAGGCTCAAATTCTTTGTGAAATATTTTATTTATTTCATCTTCTGTTAAAGCTATATCCTTAGTGGTATTTTTAGGGCAAAAGAAATCAGGAGATTTGAAACTTTGATTGACGGTTAAACCATTTCTTACAGCGTAATTTAAAAACGTTTTAAGGTCTTCTATGTAGCCTCCAACAGTATTTGGGTTTAATTTTTTAGAATCTCTTAAATACTCTGTAAATGAAGTGTGAAATGGAATATCAATTTCTGAAAGCCTAATTTTTGTATTTGTTACTTCTTGATATTCATTAATCCTTTTTAACGTGGTATTATAGTGTTTAATTGTTCTTGGCGCTAATGGTTTACCAGTCTTTTTATTGGTTCGTAAAGAAGATTTTTTTATAAATTCATCTATGAATTCTGTTAAGAAATAATGTGAATCGTCAATAGTAGATACTGAACGATTAAAATAATTGCCAATTGCTGTTTTAAGCCATTTTTTTGTGATAGGTATTCCTATGCTATTTTCAACAGTGTACCTTTCCATAATGTATGGTTGCAAATTGTTGAGGTGACTGTTTACTTTTGTTCTGTAATCTGCTACTGCTAGATTTTTTACCCTTTGTTTTGTTTTACTCCAATGACTTCTTTCAATATATAAATCAATCGGCATTTCAAATTCAAACTTACTTCCATGTTTAAATCTTAAATATATGGAGGTTGGGTTATTTTTTCCGTGTAGTCTGAAATTTACTGTTGCCATTTGATTGTTTTTAAATTATAGGCAAGTTAGTTAAATTCCCCATATATCCCCCTAAAGTAATAAACAATTTTGAATAACATTAAACATTTTTGTAAAATGGTTTATATATATTCCTTTTGTTTATGGGGTTTTATATGTATATTTGTGTAAAGTTGTTTAAATGTGTTTAATGAATGTGACTCTCCCCGCCCGCACTAAAAAAAGCTTCTCATTTGAGAAGCTTTTTTAATTTAAGATATTGTTTATTTAATTATGTAAATTTAATAACCTCCATTTCCCATTCCTTGTTGTTGTCCTCTGCCTCGTTGAGATTGTTGTCCACGGCCACTTTGATTTTGCTGATTTTGAGGAGCTTTAGGGCTTAATTTTTTTAATTCTGCTTCTTGGTATTTAAGCCAGGTTTTATATTGTTTTTTAGAAAGTTCTTTTTCAAAAGTTGTATTCAAGGTGTTTTTTTGTAATAGAATTTTTTCTCGAATAGGAGCTAACATTTCACTAGCTTGCATTTGTGATTCTTTTATAGTACTAAAATCACGATTTAGTGTAGCTTCATTTCTTTTTTTAGCCAAAAACGTACTCACATCATCAAATGTTTCATAATTAAATGTTTTTATTTCATTTATTTTATTGTTGTGCTTGTAAATGGCTTGCATAACAATTGTTTTTAGCGGTGCTTCTTTAATTTTTAATTTTTTAATTACAGCTTCGTAATCATACATGATAATTCTTGCCATATTTTGAGGATTCACTTTAGGTTGTTCCATTTGTGAACCTTGCCCTTGTTGTTGCGAAGAATTTTGGTTATTTCCTCTTTGCTGAGAAAATAAGACACTAGAAAAAGTTACTAGAAGTGCGAGTAAAATATTGTTTTTAATTTGTTTCATTTAGTGGTTTATTAAAAAAATAATTTGTAAAAATTTGAAGTTATAAAAGTAAAAGTATTTAGTGCTATATATGTAAAAGGTTAATGCATTAACTAAACTTTAACGCATTAACCTTTTAAATTTTTGCTCAGTTTTTTGATAAAACTATGCTTTTTTAATTTTTAAGTGTTTCTTTAATATTTCATTTAATATAGTTTTACTTATTGGTTTTGAAATAAAATCATTGCAACCAACTTCTATAGATTTATGGATGTCACTAGATGTTGAATAGGCAGTTTGAGCAATTATTGGTAAATTTGGATTTATTTCTTTTATGAGTTTTGTAGCTTCAAAACCATTCATATGAGGCATTTTAATATCCATTAAAACAAGATTAATGGCTGAATTATTTCTGCATATGTCTACGGCTTCTATTCCGTTTTTCGCATGTAAAATGGTACAATCAAATTTCATGGAGTCGTGTAGCAAAGTTTCTAAAAACAAATAATTTACCTCTTCATCTTCAGCAATAAGTAGTGTAGGTTTGGCCTCGTTAGTTTCAGGTGTTATCTTTTCTTTTGAAATTTTAAAATTTAGTTTTGTAGGTGTGTATGGAATAATAACAGTAAAAGTAGCTCCTTTTCCTTTTTCAGATTCTAAGGTAATGGTTCCGCCTAACAATTCAGAATTTTCTTTTGCAATAGATAATCCTAAACCTAAACCACCAAATTTTTTAGACAGCTCTTTTTCTTCTTGGGAAAATCGATCAAAAATTGTTTTTTGGTTGATTTTGTTTATTCCAACCCCTGTATCTTTTACAAAAATCTCTAGTTGTGCAGGTTCACTATTATTTAAAATATAACCAAATTCAATATGGCCCTCATTGGTAAATTTAAAAGCGTTTTCTAATAAATTACTTAGTATTTTATTTAGTTTCAATTCATCAGTAAGTACCGTGCTTTCTGTATCTAAAAGCCCTTTTTTTAAATATAAAGGTATTTTGTTTTCTTTTGCTCTTATTTCAAAAACTGAAAATAATTGAAGCATTATGGTATTTAAACATGCTTCTTTATTATTTGCTGTTACTTGTTTTGTACCTAATCTTGATATTTCTAAAATATCATCAATAACCTGCATTAATTGGTTTCCGCTATTTTTTATAATACTTCCAAAATATTTTCTTTTGTCTTCAGTGGTGTTTGAATCGCATAATATTTCTGAAAAGCCTAAAATACCATTTAATGGTGTTCTAATTTCATGAGACATGTTGTTTAAAAATTCTGTTTTCAACTGGTCGCTTTCTTCAGCCTTTTCTTTTGCTTTTTTAAGTATGTTGTTTTGTATTTTTAATTTTATCTCTGCATTTTTAATATCAGTGATATTAACCATAGATACAATAGCAGTATTATCATCTAAAAGCACCGATTTTATAATTACAGAAACGATGCTTCCATCACCTTTAACTAATTTAGTTTCTCTAACAAATTCTTTATTATTTGAAGCCAATGAAACAAGCTCATCTTTAAAAGTTTTAGTAGATGTTGCATTAAAATTTTTACTTAAAAAGATTAGGAGTTCTTCTTTAGTTGATAATCCTAATAAATCTAAAGTAACATTATTTGCATTTAGCACTTTTACTTTTGAAGCACATTTTAAAACAAAATCTTGGTTTTCATTTAAGTATTTTTTTAAATTTGAAGTTTGTTTTGATTTCCTATCAAGAAGGGCTATTACTTCTGAAAAATCTTCTTCCCAAAGTGAAATAGGACTTTTTTCAAACAGATTACTAAACCTATTTTTACTTTTTAAAAGAGATGTGTTTTTTTCTGATAACTCTGAGCTAACTAAATTTAATTCTTCATTTTGTTTTTCTAATAATTTTTGATTTTCTTTAAGTTCTGTAATATTTTCTTTAATTGCTAAATAATTAATTAGTTCTCCTTTCTCGCTTTTTATTGGAGTTATGGTTGTTTGTTCCCAAAAGATTCTTCCATTTTTGTTTTTATTCTGAAATTCACCATTCCATACTTTTCCAGATGAAATGGTTTTCCATAGGTTTGTATAATATTCTTTAGATTGTAGTCCGGAATTTAAAATTTTTGGATTTTTACCTAAAACTTCTTGAGCTGTATAGCCAGTTGTTTCAGTGAATTTCGGGTTTGTATATTCTATATTTCCATGAATATCTGTAATAACTATAGAACTAGCACTTTGTATAACGGCAGTTGATAATTTTATATTTTCGTTTTCAATTTTTTTCTTCTGTGTAATATCTTGCGCTATTGTTAGTATATGTAGTTCACCATTGTACTTAAAAAATCGTAAAGACAGACTCATTGTTTTTATAGAGCCATTTTTTAAAGTAATATTGACTTCAAAATATGAAACCTTTCCCTTTTTATTCAATTCAGTTTTTATTGATGCTATATCTTCAGCATTAACGAAAAGGTTAATGTCTCCAGCTTTACAGCCAAGGAGTTCACTATACGTGTAACCAGTAAATTTGGTAAATGATTTGTTGATGTATGTAAATGTGAAATCTGATGCTTTTGTTACACTTATTAAATTAGGTTGGGCATCAAAAATAGTACGGAAATACAATTCGTTTTCTTCCGCTTTTTCTTTTAATTTAATTAGTTCAAATTCTATATTTTTTTGTTCTGTGATTTCTTGTAATGTACCAAATGAGCGTATTGGTTTTCCTGTAGAGTCATAATTTCTAGTCCCTCTTTGAATTACCCATTTTTCAATATTATTATTTAAGAGCAGCCTAAATTCAAAGGTGTAGTCAATTTTTTCTTCCAAATTATTTTTTAAAGAATCATAAAAAAAATCTTTATCGTTTGGGTGGATAAATTTCTGAAGCGTTTCAAAAGATGGACAATATAAAGACTTATCAATTTCTAAGATTGTGAAAATTTCATCAGACCAAGTTAAGGAGTTTTCAATTAAATTATAATCCCAATTGCCAATTTTTCCTATTAATTGTGCTTCTTTTAACTTATGTTCATTCTCTTCAGTGTTTTTTTTTAATTTCTGCAGTTCTAAATTTTGTATTTTTAATTCTTTTTCAGTGGCTATTCTTTCTGTAATATCGTTTCCTTGTGCAATTGTTGAAATTAAGTTTTTATTGTCATCATAAATATTAGCAGAATTCCAAAGTACAATTCTAGTATCACCATTTTTACATAAAATAGGAATTTCAATAGTTTCCCAAAAATCACCCGATAAGGTTTTGTTAATTTCCTCTTTTGTTTGCTGTATGCTTTCTTTCGGAAATAAGATATCTAATTTTTTCCCAATAATTTCTTCTGAAGAATAACCGGTTAAATGCTCAAATGCCTTATTAAATCGCTGAATTTTAAATTTTGTATTCCAAACAATTATAGGCGTATTTGCGTAGCTAATTAAATTTTCTAAATATTTTTTGTTTAAATCAATATCACTTACCGATTTAAAATCAGTAGTGGCAATGTTGTATTTTTCTTTTTTTTCATAGTATTCAACCTTTTTCAATAGCTCATCGTAAGTTGGTTTCGTGCTCATATGGAAACTTATATAGAGAGTTGCTTAGTCTTTCAATCTATTATTAGAAAAAAACACTTTGCAATATACTTGTTTTTTTCTAATTTATTTAGGGTTAAATAAAATTCAATCCGAATGAATTACTCGAATTTAATAATAAATGGATTGCTTTAGATGATAAAAAAATAATTTTTATTTTAGGAACTAATAATATTGCTATAGGTTAAAAATGGATTGAAAATATTAATTCTTTTTTCTTAAATTTGAGATGTATTAATCTTTTATTAGATGTTTAAAAAACAGCACATAACTACGTTAACAAAAACATACAGACAATTGTTTGAATGTTTAATGTTCTATTCTTCGCTTTCATAATATTTTCTCAACAATTTATTAATTTATCTTTTTTCAGAAGTATCAACCTGAAGTTCATTTAGTATTTAAAATTATGAAAACAGTACAAAAAAACATCCAGCCAGAAAGATCAGCATTATCAGAAGGTAACTTCTATTCATCTTTAAAAAATAAGATAGGTCCAGGAATGAATGAAAGAATTCAAAAACTTAGAAAATTAAGTTTTGAATCAGAGCCTTCATTATCCATTGAAAGAGCTTTAATTGAAACAGCATTTTACAAACAGAATTACGGGAAATATGCGATGCCTATTTTAAGAGCATTTAACTTTCTGGAAATATGTAAGCAAAAAACAATTTATCTTGGTGAAGACGAATTAATTGTTGGTGAGCGTGGACCAAAACCAAAAGCTGTTCCAACATTTCCAGAATTAACCTGTCATACCGTTGAAGATTTTAAGGTGTTAAATACACGTGAAATGCAGCGTTATACTATTTCACAAGAAGATATTGACACGTATGAAAGCGAAATTATTCCTTATTGGAGTGGTAAAACTATGCGAGAACGTATTTTTAACCATGTTCCAAAAGAATGGAGTAATCTTTATGAAGCAGGTTTGTTTACTGAGTTTATGGAGCAACGAGCGCCAGGACATACAGCATTAGATGGAAAAATTTATAAATTGGGGATGCTCGATTTTAAAAAACTAATACAGGCAGAAATTGAAAAACTAGATTTTTTAAACGATCCAGAAGCTACTGATAGAAAAGAACAATTAGAAGGAATGGCTATTTCCTGTGATGCTGCAATTGTTTTTGCAGAACGTCATGCAAAATTAGCTGAAGAACAAGCCAAAACTGAAACCAATCTAAAACGAAAAAAAGAACTTCAAAAAATAGCTGAAGTTTGTAAATGGGTTCCTGCAAATGCTCCAAGAACATTTTATGAAGCCATACAAATGTATTGGTTTGTACATTTAGGAACTATCACAGAACTGAATGGTTGGGATGCTATGAACCCAGGTCATTTCGATCAGCATTTAACTCCTTTTTATGAAAAGGAAATAGCAGAAGGAACGTTGACGCGTAATGAAGCAAAAGAGCTATTAAGTTGTTTTTGGATTAAAGTAAATAATCATCCAGCGCCACCAAAAGTAGGAATTACTGCTAAAGAAAGTGGTACTTATAACGATTTTACAAATATTAATATTGGAGGTGTTAAAAAAAATGGGGCTGATGGTGTAAGTGAAGTCTCTTATATTATGTTAGAAATTGTTGAAGAATTACATGTGCTTCAACCAGGAAATTCTGTTCATGTGAGTTCAAAAACACCAGACAGATTTTTGAAAGAGGCTTGTAAAGTTATTCGGCAAGGACATGGATATCCTTCTATTTTCAATCCAGATATTTATATTCCAGAAATGTTACGTCAAGGAAAATCTTTAGAAGATGCTCGTGAAGGTGGATGTAGTGGTTGTATAGAAGTGGGGGCTTTTGGAAAAGAAGCTTATATTTTAACTGGTTATTTAAATGTTCCAAAAATTATTGAAATCACGTTAAATAATGGGATTAATCCAGTTACGGGTAAACAAGTAAGTATTAAAACTGGAGAACCAAGAGATTTTAATAGTTATGATGAACTGTACAATGCCTTTTTAAAACAGTTGAATTATATTGTAAATCAGAAAATTTTAGTGAGTAATTATATTGATAGAATGTTCGCAAAATATAGTCCTGCAACCTTTTTATCGGTAGTTATAGAAGATTGTATCACTAAAGGAAAAGATTATTATAATGGTGGACCCAGATATAATACCAATTATATTCAATGTACTGGTTTAGGGACAGTTACAGATAGTTTGTCAGCTTTGAAGAAACACGTTTTTGAGGATAAAACCTATTCAATGGATACAGTTTTAAATGCAGTTTCAAAGAATTTTGAAGGTGAAGAAATATTACGTCAAACAATCATCAATAGTACCCCTTTTTATGGGAACGATGATAATTTTGCCGATGATATTGCTTTGCAAGTGTACAATGATTTGTTTGAAGCAATAGATGGAAAACCAAATACAAAGGGGGAAACATTTCATATAAATATGTTGTCTACTACTTGCCATGTGTACTTTGGAAAAATTATGGGAGCAACACCAAATGGTAGATTTGCTCAAAAATCAATTTCAGATGGAACATCACCTTCACACGGAGCAGATACCAATGGGCCTTCAGCAGTTATAAAATCAATAACTAAAATTGATCAGGTAAAATCTGGTGGTACTTTGTTGAACCAACGGTTTTTGCCAAGTTTATTAAAACGGGATGAAGACCTTATGAAGTTGACTAATTTAATTAGATCCTATTTTTCTTTGGGAGGACATCATATTCAATTTAATATTGTGGATACAGCAACATTGTATGCGGCACAAGAAAACCCTGAAGATTATAAAGATTTGTTGGTAAGAATGGCTGGTTATAGTGATTATTTTAATGATATGAATGCTGATTTACAACAGGAAGTTATTGATAGAACTGAAAACGAGTCGTTTTAAATGAGTACAGGTTTAATTTTTGATATAAAAAAATATGCCATAAATGATGGCCCTGGAATACGGATGACCGTTTTTTTTAAAGGCTGTAGTTTATCTTGCAAATGGTGTCATAATCCAGAAAGTATGTCGCCAAAAGTTCAAAAAATGTTCAATGTTAAAAAGTGCATTGGAGCTGTAAAATGTATTGATAACTGCCCTAATAATGCATTAGAGTTAACTCCAGAGGGAATTAAAACAAATTATGATTTATGCAATTTGTGCGGGAAATGTGCTGAGGTTTGCCCAACCAAAGCCTTCGAAATGTTAGGTTCAACAATTTCAATTTCAGAATTAATGAAAAAAATTGATAATGAAGCTATTTTTTTTGATCAGTCGGGTGGTGGCGTAACATTTTCTGGTGGAGAACCTTTAATGCATTCAGCATATTTATTAGAAGCCTTAAAAGAATGTGGAAAGCGATTTTATCATAGAGTAGTGGATACTACAGCATTTGCAAAACAAGAGATTTTGTTAGAAGTTGCCAAACACACTGAACTTTTTTTGATTGATTTAAAAGTAATGGATTCTAAAAAGCATAAAGAATTTACAGGTGTTACAAATGAAAAAATTCTTTCAAATATTATTGAATTGGCTAAAACAAATTGTGAAATTATTTTTAGAATGCCATTAATTAAAAATGTAAATACTTCAGAAAAAAATATAATAGAAACAGCAATGTTTATTAATTCTTTGGAAGGATTTAGAAATATTATTAACCTACTTCCATATCATAATATTGCTGAAAATAAACATATAAAGTTAGGAGAACCAACAAGTTTCATTGAATTTGAAACACCTTCTGAAGATGAAATTCAAAAAGTAATCTCAATATTTAAAGATTATGGCATAAAAGCAACTATTGGAGGTTAAGAACTATCTTAAACTCCACTTTGCATAACTGCTAGATTTTTCTAAATTATTTTCTAAAGTGTCAGGTAAGGCTGAAAAAAAATCAATTCCTGTTATTTCTTCAATTTCATCAATGCTTGTAACAAATTGATACAGTCCTTTTTCTGACTCTTCATGTGGTATTAAAAAAGCAATTGCTTTTATTTCAGGTTCTGAATTGTCTAAAATAATTTTATAAAAAAAATCAGGAACCGCAACATGTTCACTTCCAATGGTTTTCAAGTTGGGTGATAAAACACCACCAGTTACTATAAATAATTTAGTGTGTTTTTGAGCCCAATAACGTACTTTTTGTTCTAATCTATTCCAAATGCCATTATTAAAATCGTGATTTTGAGGTGAAATGTTTGAAGTCAAAAAAGTTTCATTAAATGCTTCTTTAGAAAATTTCATATCACCAGCAGGGCATAAGTGACCTTTATCATAACCAGAGTTTGAGTAATTTTTATAATAAGCACTTTTTGTAGTTACTTTAGAATCATAGATAAAATAAGGACGCTTAAAATTTTGGTTTGTAATTTGTTCTTTCTTTAATTCATAAGCAACCCACTCAGCTTGCTCGTATTTTTCATGGTAAGAAAGGGAATAGTATTTATGCTTAACTACTTGGTTTGTGGTTGAAGTAGGATTTAAATCGACAGTTGATTTTTGTTGGTTTGAATTTTCTAAAACTTCTACTTTTGGCGATTTGTCTTCAACAAAATTATGGTCGTAAATATAAAATCCAATAGCGAAAATTAATGGGATTATGATGTAAATAGGTTTTCTATTTTTCACTTTTTAGAGGAATTTCTGTGAAATTACCTGTTTTAGGAAGATCTTCGAAAATTGAAACAAACTTTGGTGGAGGTGAAGTTAATTTTCGTTTTATTAAATCTATCCAAGCGCCATATACTTTAATTTCCGCAGCTAATTTACCAGCTTCATTAAAAATTTGATGATTAAATCGCCATCGTTCTATACCTTTTGAAACACCTTCCAATTCCATTTTCACGGTAATATCTTCACCGATGTGAATTTCTTTATAAAACGACGTTTCTTCTTTAAATAAAATTGGACCAATATTTAATTTGGCAAATTCGTTTATTGAAAGTCCGTGTTCTTGAAAAAAACGTACTCTTACTTCAGCTGCATAATCATTATAAGCTGTGTGGCGCATATGGCGATTTGGATCAAAATCTGACCATTTTGTGTGGAAGGTTCTTTCGAAATTCATATTCTTGTTTTTGAGGAGGCTAATTTAAGTTAAAAAAAAGAGTCGAAAAATATTCGACTCTTTTTTTAGAATAATTTTATCAATATGGATAAAATTAATTTTTAACCAAGTGGTATTGCGGTTTTATTTTTAATTCACTTAAAACATTTAAGGCTTCTTCAACATACATATCTTTTTTCAAATTTTTATGCCAAGCAATACGTTTATCCGCTAAATCTTTATCGTCTTCTAATAAAGGTTGTTCATAAAGTGGGGAAGTATAAGTTAAATTACTTGTATAATCTCTAAGAGATTCATATTTCAATGATTCATTTTCAAGAGCTTCCAAATCTTTTTTATAAGTCTCATAATTCAAATAGATAAGCGTGTCATCTTGAGATTTTTTTAGCCATTTTGCATTTTGGTCAATTAATTTAAAATAATTGTTAGTTGCAATTCTTTTTTTACTATTGTCAATTGCTTGTTCAAAATTTTCATAA
>NZ_JBFFOE010000080.1:0-10830 GCF_041562875.1 Lutibacter sp.
AATATCCAAATAAACCTGTAATAATAACCGAAGCTGGTTGGGCAACAAATTCAAATGGAAGAGGTATTTGCCCAAGTAACGTAAGTGAAGAGCATCAGGAAATTTATTATAATGATTTGGTTAATTGGAGTTCAGAAGAAGACATTCTTACCTTCGTTTTTGAAGCATTTGATGAGCCATGGAAAGGATCAAATGAACCGCTTGAACCAGAAAAGCATTGGGGTTTATTTACCGTTGAAAGAGTACCTAAATTAGTAATGAAAAAGCATTACTCAAATTTACTTTAATTTTAAAATTAAAATATTTACTATGAAAAATATCATGGTTCTGTCGCATCTGTTAAAAATAATCATAAAGTTTTAAACTAATTTATTTTTTAAGATGCTAATGATATAAATGATTTGTAGGTTGAACTTTTAGGGTTCAACAGTTGATTTTTCTTTATCATTCTAACTACTTCTATGCCTGATATGGTTCGCTTTTGCAGATTCAAATTCTTTAAAGCCTAGACCTAACATTATACGCCATTTTATCATTCGATGGTCTTGCTCTACAATATTATTTAAGTACTTGCACTGCCTTATTTTTATATTTGAATAGTTTCTCCGATTGTATATTTTTATCGCAGCTGTATTGGACCCACTCTTATCAATGTTTATCAGTTCTGGCTTAACATTTCTTTCTATGGCTTTTATTAAAAATCTTTGTGCGGATATGTGTTGTCTTCTTTTGGTTAACAGGAAGTCAACAGTATTCCCTTCTTTATCAACCGCTCTATATAAATATCTCCACTTACCCTTTACCTTGATATAGGTTTCATCTAGTCTCCACCTTTTTCCAACTGATTTCTTTCGCTTTCTGAATTGTCGCTCTACAAGTGGCGTGAATTTGAATACCCAGCGTTGAATAGTAGCATGATCCACTTTAACGCCTCTGATAGATAGGAGCTCTTCTACATCTCTATAGCTAAGACTAAACCTTAATTTAAAATAAACCGCTTGTAATATGATTGCCTTAGGGAAACAATGACCTTTGAACATCTCTTTTTATAGTAAAGATAGATTTTTAGTTGTTTGTACATAGATGCGACAGAACCAAATTATTTTTCAAATATGATAATTATCATACAATTAAGCGTTGTAAAATCCTAAATTTCTTATTCAAAATATATTTTTCGTTTAATTTTTAATTAATTTTTATATATGATAAAGAATATTACGATTACTTTTCTTCTTTCAGTTTTACTTTTATATCATGTACAAGCACAAGATTCTTCGGAATTAGAAATTTTTAGATCTACAGTTAGTGTAGCAGGTTCTTCACAATTAGTAAATATGAATAATAAACCATTTATTGTTCAACAAAGCATTGGTCAATCTAGTGCTATTGGAACATTCTCAAGTGGAAATTATGTTTTAAGACAGGGGTTTATTCAGCCTCCAATGCTTTCAAGTAAAGTAATTCCAGAAGAAACCAATCTTCAGGCAGTGATTTATCCAAATCCAGTAAATAACGATGTAAATATCACCTTAAAAGAAGACGTTAAAGAACCGGTATATATCCGAATTTTTGATTTGTTAGGACGTAGCGTTTATAACGAAAAACTGAATGCAGCTCAACAATTAAAAATCAACCTTAGCTTTTTGGCAAGTGCACAATACATATTTCTTATCAATACGGGAGAAAAACAATTTAAAGCAAATCTTATAAAACAATAATTATGAAAAAAATTACATTACTAATATTCCTATGCTTAGGAATTACCTCTTTCGGACAACAAATTTATATTGAAGGCGGTAAAACAATGTCATCATTTGATTATAAGAATTCACAAGGTGGTGGTTTAGACAATCTACAAGCTTCACCTCATAGTTTTATGACTGTTGGTTACAGAAATCAAATATTCACAAAAAACTTGAATGTATCATTAGGTACAAGTTACGCTGGTTATGGCGCCATTGGAAGTGATGATAGTGTAGGGAATTATATGGAATGGGATATCAATTATTTAGAATTTAATGTAGGATTGGATTATGAGTTGTTTAAAATTAAGAAGGGAAAACTGTATTTAAAAGGAATAGCTTCCATGGCGTTTTTATTGCAAGGTTCTCAAACGTTAAACAATATGGTTATAGATTTAAAGGACAACGATAATTTTGACAAGACCTTATATAATTTCACAGGAGGTTTTGGCTTTTCGCATCCAATATCAGACAATCTTTCATTTTATGTTCAATATATGCGAGGAAGAAGTATCACACTTAAGGAAGGAACAGCAGTTACTTCGGACCAAGAACAATTAAGAATTGTAAGTGATAATATCAGTTTTGGATTGTTAATAAACATTTTAAAAAAATAATAAAAGAAATAGAAGATATTTTATAACTAATTAAATTAAACATTATGAAAAAATTATTACTTATTGCAATACTACTATTTGCTACAGGTAACTTGTTTGCTCAAACAGACGGCATGAGTTATCAAGCAGTAATTATAAACCCAAGTACGCAAGAGATACCAGGAGCTGATGTTAATGGAAATATTTTCCCGAATAAATCTTTGACAGTACGATTTACCATCACCAATTCAGGTGGAGGAATAGATTATCAGGAAGTTCACACTACAAGTACAGATGCTTATGGTATGATAAACTTAATGATAGGACATGGAAAGCCATTTTCAGGAGTTTTTAATGAAATTGTATGGGATGGCACACAAAAAGATTTAAAAGTAGAAATTAATTTAGATGGTAGCTATGCCAATTTAAGTACACAGCCACTATTATTTATTCCATATGCATATCATAGAGATATTACGGCTACTGGAGATTTATTGGTTGAAGGTTCTATTCATTTTTCAGGAAGTTTAGATGTTGAAGGAATTACCAATTTAAACAATTCTTTTAAAGTAAATAAAAGTAGTCCCTCAAATTTAACAGGAACATTACAAGTTGATGGAAAAGCTACTTTTAATGAAGAAGTTACGGTTGCTAATGAAAGCCCTGCTAATTTAACAGGTGTTTTAACTGTAAATGGTAAAACATTAATTGATAATGATTTGGAAGTAACTGGAATATCAACGCTTGGAGGAATTGGAGTGAAAAATATGACAATTGAAAGTGATGAAGAAGAATTTGTGGCTACTTTTGAAAATACTAATACCGGAAATGGTGATGGTATAAAAATTAAGTTAGGAAAAGAAAAAGTAAATAATTTTGCTCCAACAATGTCAGGCTTACCTTCTCAAGATCAGATAAACCAAGTTAAAAATTTAATTAGCAGTAATTTTACTGGTAGCAAAATTACTATTTTGCAAGATATTGTAAAAGAAGGTGTTAAGGACGACATTGAAACAATTGCAGGATTATCCGTTGGTATTGGAAATCACTTAATTAATTTTATAAATGATAAAATTATTTCACATGCATATTTACCGGAGTTAGCAGTTCCTAAAATTGATTTCCCTTATTTGGCAACACCAACAATACCTATTAATCCGCCTAATCTTCCAACCTTTACAGTGCCAAGCAGGGAGATTACACCTGGAATTACGTTATTAAACTTTACACTTCTTGGAGTTGATAAAAGTGTGAAATTACCAGCTCTTAATACCCCAAAAATTAATTTTAACCCGCCAAATATTCCTAATTTTAATATACCTAGTACAACAATAACAAATGGGTTTACATTACTTAAAAAAACTACTTTGTTACCTATAACAAAAATTCTTCCAGATATTCCTGAAATTGATCTTACAGCAATTGGAATTAATGGACTCGACATTCTTTCTGAAGATTTTTGGGGGATTCCAAGTATAGAATTAGAAGACATAGTTACAAATCCATTAAATAATAAAAATGAATTTATAAGTTTTACTGATAGCTCAGATTCCCAATTGGGATCAATTAGAGCAGAGTCAATTAGCGATTGGAGTAATAATTTTTTGAATCCAATTTATATATATAAATTATATGGAGCTTTAAATAGTGCAGTTGATAAAAAACACGCAAAGTATCATTTTAAATCTAAAATTTACGAAGCACTATTTGATTATGAAAAAATAGGAGTTGAGTATAGTTCAGGAAATGGAGATTATGCAGAATGGTTAGAACGTATAAATCCAAATGAAAATATAAGTACTGGAGATATAGTTGCGGTGAAGGCAGGTAAAATAACAAAAGATTTAACAAATGCAGAACAAGTAATGGCAGTTTCTCATCGCCCAATTGTATTAGGAAATACACCTGATCAGAGTAAAATTCATTTAGGCAATAATATTGCGTTTATGGGACAAATACCAGTAAAAGTAATGGGGCCAGTACAATCAGGTGATTATATTGTTGCTAAAGGAAATATTGCGGGTTATGGTCTCGCTATTCCTCCAACCAAAATGCAATTAGAAGATTTTAAATTAGCAGTAGGAAGAGCTTGGGATACTGATCGTGCAAATGGAGCCAAAATGATTAATACAGTAGTAGGCGTACACAATGGTGATTATTTAAATATTTTAAAAAGTTATGAGCGAAAATTTATAGAATCAGAGGCTAGATTGCAATCTGTTGAAGCTAAATTAGAAGTTTTAACCGAGATTGTTACAAAGAAGCAGAAATCTATTTAAATTATGCTAAGAATTACAAAAGTAAAATTATTTATAATGCTTGTTATTTGTAGTTTGCCAGTAATATTTCATGGGCAAACTACAAATAGCCAATTAGGAAGTGCAAAACAAGTGAATGATAAGGCTATTTTATTATGGTTAAAGAGCCTAAATCAAAGGGGAGTAGAAATGGTTGGAGACTCTGTAATTGTTAGCGAAGAGTTTGAAAAGGTTTTTAATGACAAAAAATATCGAATAGAAATTTACCCTAAGATTTATACTTGGGAAAAAACTGTAGAATTTATTAAAAGCCAAGAAATAAAAATAGCTTTCTGGTATTTAATAAATTTATATTCCTTAAATAATAAAAATAAAGAAACGGTTATCCAATCTATTTTAATGTATGACAAACTTTTTAAAATGGATGAAATACTAATTAACACTTTTTATACCTATAGTTTTATGGATTCTGAAATTAATATTTTAATAAATGGAAAACCAGAAATTGTTCATCCAGATATTTTAGAAAAAAAATTAGCTAATGTAAAAGAAATTGTAAATTACATTAAAATTTATAATGAGAAAAATAAGGGTTCTGTCGCATCTGTTAAAAATAATCATAAAGTTTTAAACTAATTTATTTTTTAAGATGCTAATGATATAAATGATTTGTAGGTTGAACTTTTAGGGTTCAATAGTTGATTTTTCTTTATCATTCTAACTATTTCTATGCCTGATATGGTTCGCTTTGCTGATTCAAATTCTTTAAAGCCTAGACCTAACATTATACGCCATTTTATCATTCGATGGTCTTGCTCTACAATATTATTTAAGTACTTGCACTGCCTTATTTTTATATTTGAATAGTTTCTCCGATTGTATAGTTTTATCGCAGCTGTATTGGATCCACTCTTATCAATGTTTATCAGTTCTGGCTTAACATTTCTTTCTATGGCTTTTATTAAAAATCTTTGTGCGGATATGCGTTGTCTTCTTTTGGTTAACAGGAAGTCAACAGATTCCCTTCTTTATCAACCGCTCTATATTAATATCCCCCTTACTCTTTACCTTGATATAGGTTTATCTAGTCTCCACCTTTTTCCAACTGATTTCTTTCGCTTTCTGAATTGTCGCTCTACAAGTGGCGTGAATTTGAATACCCAGCGTTGAATAGTAGCATGATCCACTTTAACGCCTCTGATAGATAGGAGCTCTACTACATCTCTATAGCTAAGACTAAACCTTAAATTAAAATAAACCGCTTGTAATATGATTGCCTTATGGAAACAATGACCTTTGAACATCTCTTTTTATAGTAAAGATAGATTTTTAGTTGTTTGTACACAGATGCGACAGAACCTTTAGTTTTGATATTAATGAATTTATGCAGAAATCTAAAGATAATTAGTAATAGATTTTACATAATTATAATGAACTTAACAATAATTATCAAATACACCCTTAAAATGATGATTTTTTAAAATGTTGACTTAAAAACATAAAAAGACTATTTAAAGTATTGATAAATAGTCTTTTATAGTTATTAGTAGTGGAGCGAAGAGGACAGATATCGAACTGTTTCGGAAGCGATTTACAAATTTTACTAAAAACTAAACCCTCTAAATTTATTTAAAGGGTTGTACGTTCTACTGTGGAGAATGAGGATCTAGAACCTACTTCTCAATACCTTGATATCATTGACGTTACAGCATCTACCATTACTAGGGTAACGTATAGGTTAACCGAACTATTCATTTTTACTTTTAATGAACTTTGCTAAGCAAATATACATTCATTATTCAACTTTAATACTACTAATTGGAACCTAATGAATTTTTATGTAAGTGATATATATATATATATATATATTAAAAAATAAAACAGTATTTTTAACTGATTTTTATAAATTTTTGACATGGAAGTTTTACCAGATTATATAAAAAACAAGTGGCAAGAAATTACTGATTTGTTAGCTGAACTTATTGAGATTCCTTCTTCTTTAATAATGTTTAATGAAAATAAATACATGGAAGTATTTATTTCTAGTAGGACAAAAGGTAATCCTTATCATGTTGGTGATAAGGAAAAATGGGATGGTCTATACTGTGAAACAGTTATTAAATCACAAATGGAATTATTAATTCCAAATGCGTTAAATGATAGAAATTGGGACAAAAATCCAGATATAAAACTTGGTATGATTTCTTATTTGGGATTTCCAATTAATTACCCCGATAAGAAACCTTTTGGAACTATCTGTGTTCTTGATAAAAAAGAAAATGAATTTTCAGAAACTCACATAAAGTTAATACAACAATTTCGAGATATTATTGAAAATGATTTATCGAATATATTTAAGTATGCTTCAATAGAAGTAGAAATTAAAAAGCTTTCAGAAGCTGTAAAGCAAAGTGCAAATTCTATTGTTATTACAGATTTAAAGGGGAATATAGAATATACAAATCCAAAATTCACTGAAATTACTGGTTATACAGCTGAAGAAGTTTTAGGAAAAAATCCTAATATTTTAAATTCTGGACAACAATCAAAAGAATTTTATTCCAATATGTGGGAAATAATTTCAGGTGGTGAAATATGGAGTGGTGAATTTAAAAATAAAAAGAAGAATGGAGAATTCTATTGGGAAGATTCAACCATATCACCAATCAAAAATGATGCTGGTGAAATTATAAATTATCTAGCTATAAAAAGAGACATCTCGGAACTAAAAGAAAACGAGAAATTATTAAAAGAAAAAAATATAGAACTGTCACAGTTGAGCGATAAACTCACCGAAAAAAACAGACAACTTTTTGATAACAAAAACAAATTTAAGAAACTGTTTGATAAGAGCCCAGTTTCAATTATGGAACAAGATTTTTCTGAAGCTATAAAATTGTTAAACAAAAAGAAAGCTGAAACCAGTGATATAGAAACCTATTTAAATGAGAACCTATCTTTTGTTAAGAAGTGTGTTTCAAAAATTGAGGTAAAAAATGTAAATGAAATAACACTCTTGTTGTTAGGTGTTAAAAACGTGGAAGAGCTTAAAATCCATTTTACAAAAACAAATACAGAAAAATCCTATAATTCTTTAAAGAACGAATTAGTGTCAATAGCCTTAGGTAAAAAAGATTTTTATGGTGAAACTGAATTTATAAAATCTGATGGCACTATTTTACATGCCATGATAAAATCTACAATGATTGATGAAAATGGAAAAAACATCGCTTCTATTGTCGAAATCACAGAGATTACTAAAGCGAAAGAAGAATTAATCAAAGCTAAAGAAATTGCAGAATCTAATAATGCTAACATCTCTGCAATTTTAGAAGGAACAAGTAATAGTATATGGGCTTTCGACCAGAATTATGATATATTATACATTAATCAAACATTTCAGAAGGAGTTTGAAAATTCATTTGGAGTAAGGTTAGAGGGGGGAGTAAACCTAATTGATGCTTTGCCTCAAGAATTAAGACCTTTATGGAAACCTCGTTACGATAAGGTATTGAACAACGAACAATTTACTACTGAGGATGCTGTTGAAACCGTGAATGGAATAATTTATATACGGGTAACATTTAACCCTATTATTAAAAAATCTCAGGTTGTTGGTGGCTCATGTATGGGTATTGATATTAGTTATCAAAAACTAGCTGAAAAAGAATTATTAAAAGCCAAAGAAAAAGCCCAAGAAAGTGAAAAGAGATTGCTTGAAGCACAAGAATTATCACATGTTGGTAGTTGGGAATATATTGTAGATACTGATACCGTAGCTTGGTCAAAGGAATTGTATAATATTTTTGAACAACCATACAATTTACCTCCTCCGAAATTTTCTAAACAACAAAAATTGTATACAGAAGAAAGTTTTGCGAGACTTCAAAAAGCTGTTGAAGATTGTGTAAAACGTGAAATACCTTATGAAATAGGTCTTGATATTTTCACCTCAAGAGGCTCAATTAAGCATATAATTTCTAAAGGAAAAATTAAAAAGGATAGTAATAATAAAGTGATTGGCTCTTATGGAACTGCTCAAGATGTTACTGTCCAGAAACAATTAGATTTGGAATTAATTCATGCAAAAGAACAAGCTGAAGAAAGTGATAAATTAAAATCAGCATTTCTTGCCAATATGAGTCACGAAATTCGTACACCAATGAACGGAATTCTTGGATTTTCAGAACTGCTAAAATCACCTAACCTTTCAGGTGACCAGCAACAAAAGTACATTGAGGTAATTGAGAAAAGTGGAAATAGAATGTTAAATATTATCAACGATATTGTTGATATTTCAAAGATTGAAGCTGGTTTGATGGATGTTAATTTAAATGAGTCAAATATAAACGAGCAAATTGAATACATTAATACTTTTTTCAAACCAGAGGTAGAAGCCAAAGGAATGCAGCTTTTCTTTAAAAACACATTACCAGCAAAAGAAGCTACCATTAAAACTGACATAGAGAAATTGTTTGCAATTCTTACCAATTTGGTTAAAAATGCAATTAAGTATTCTAATGAAGGTTCCATAGAATTTGGATATGAAAAAAAAGGAGATTACCTGGAATTTTTTGTAAAAGATACAGGCATCGGAATTCCAAAAGACAGACAGAAAGCCATTTTTGAGCGTTTTGTTCAGGCTGACATTAAGGATAAAATGGCACGGCAAGGAGCTGGCCTTGGTTTATCAATTACCAAATCATATATAGAAATGCTTGGTGGTAAAATATGGGTAGAAAGCGAAGAAGGTATTGGCTCAACTTTCTATTTTACCTTACCTTACACCATGGAATTTGAAGTGGAAAACAGTATCAAAGATATTGAGGTTGCTTACGATATGGCAAATCAAGTTAAAAATTTAAAAATACTCATTGCTGAAGATGATGAAGTATCATCAGAATTGTTATCAGTAATAGTAAGTGATATTAGCCATGAGATTATAAAGGCAAGAACTGGAAATGAAGCTGTTGAAATTTGCCGTAACAACTCTGATATTGATTTAATTCTGATGGATATTCAAATGCCTGAAATGAATGGGTATGAAGCTACACGTCAAATCCGTGAGTTTAACAAAGATGTTATCATTATTGCACAAACAGCTTATGGGTTAACTGGTGATAGAGATAAATCTTTGGATGCTGGATGTAATGATTACATAACAAAACCTATTAACAAACCTGAATTAGATTCACTAATACAAAAGCATAATTATTAAAGTACTAAACTGTATCAATACCACAGCTGTATCATTTTAAAATCTATAATAGAACTAATTTGATACAGTTTCTTGTATCACTATTATTCTTTGAATTTAATATATTTATAAAATCGAATCATTAAAAAAAGGGAGTTTATAAATTTACATTTTGTAACAGTCATAAATACAGTGATTTAACATCCTTAGTTCGAGTCCAAGAGGGGGAGCAAAACAAAGCCATTTAAGAAATTGAGTGGCTTTTTTGTTATTAAGAAATTACTAATGTGTTTCAAGACAATTCGTTTTGGAATCTTTTTTTATGCACAAGGCTTGGGGTAATTGAACTGCTATATTACTTGTGTTACTTTTTTTTAAAATTTTTAAGGTTCAATATATTTAATTGAAACACCTGATTTGCATCTATTATTTAATTAACTATATTCGTAATAATAATTGCACTCAATAGGTTAATTTCAATTAAATAGTATTCAAATCAATTTAAACCAAAACAACAAATGATTAAAAAAATAGTCCTTAGCCCTTTTCAAAAATTTGTAAAAATAGAAAGTTTTAGTGGAATTTTATTACTAGCTGCAACAATTATTGCATTAGTTTGGGCAAATTCATCACAAGGAGAGAGTTACCAATCCATTTGGCAATATAAAATTGGGTTTACTTCAGAAATTTTTGAACTAAATAAACCATTAATATTATGGATAAATGATGGATTAATGGCTATTTTCTTTTTTCTGATTGGTTTAGAAATTAAAAGAGAGTTTTTAATTGGCGAATTAAATTCTTTAAAAAAGTTAGCATTTCCACTTTTTGGTGCATTGGGTGGAATGTTAGTTCCTGTTTTGTTGTTTTTTATAATTAATCAAAACCCAGAAACGCTTAAGGGCTGGGGAATACCAATGGCTACGGATATTGCATTTGCTTTGGCAATTTTAAAACTTTTGGGAAATAGAGTTCCATTAAGCCTTAAAATATTTTTGACGGCTTTTGCAATTGTTGATGATATAGGAGCAGTAATT
>NZ_JBFFOE010000081.1:0-10613 GCF_041562875.1 Lutibacter sp.
CCTGAAACCGATCTTGAAAAAGAACGTTATGAAGGTGCTTTAAGAAGAAAACAATTAAGTTTAATTCTTTCAGGAAAAATGAAACCATCTGATGCTACTGAGTTAAAAGCGTTGTTTTTGAGTTAAATTACATTTTATAAATCCAGCTTGTAGGGTTTTCTGTTAATGTATTATTAGATAATAAAAAACCTAAGATTGTTTTATCCGTAATTTTATCAGTGAAAATAGTTCCAATAATTTGTTTGGTAGTTACTTTATCGCCTGTATTTACTATAACATTTTCTAGGTTTTTATACACGGTAATATAATTTCCATGTTGTATTAATACTGCTTTTTTATTACCTGTCATAACTTGTACTGCTAATACAGTTCCTTCAAAAACAGCTCTAGCTTTACTCCCTTTTTCCGTAGTGATTCTAACTCCATTACTCTGTATAGTAGCTGATTTTACAATTGGATGAGGTTGTTTTCCGTAATACGTAGAAACATATCCTTTTTCTACTGGCCAAGGTAATTTACCCTTATTTAATGTGAATTTTGAAGCTAATTCTTTTGCTTCAGCGGTTAGTGTAAATTCAGCAGATTTACTTGGTGTAGCTCCAGATTTCTTGTTAGAAGCAGTAATTGCATCTCTAATTGCTCTGTCAATTAACGCATCAATTCGAGCTTCTTCTTTTTGAAATTTTTTAATCTGATTTTTGTATTTACTTTCCTTCTGCTTTACAACACCTAATAAATTTTCTTGTTCTTTTTTTTCTTTTTCAACAAGTGTTTTTTCTTTTTTTTCTTGAGATAATAATTTTTGTTTTAAGTCTTTTTTTACTTTTAAATTTTCTCCTAAAACTTCCAATTCTATTGTTTTTTGTTGAATTTCTTCTCCTTGTTTTTTTCTAAAAGAAGTATACTGCTTCATATACTGAAATCTTTTATATCCCTGAAGAAAATTTTCAGAAGATAACAGAAACATAATTCTACTATTTTGAGATTTACTTTTGTATGATTTATAAATCATATCTGCATAATCCTTTTTTAAGGTTTCTAAATCTCGTTTATTTTGATTTATCTCCAGTTGATTCAAATAAATCTCATTGTCAAGTTCATTAGATTCGTTTGTGATAGCAGAAATAAGGTCTTCCCTTGTTTTAATTTTAACTTTTAAATCGGTTAAATCGCTTAGCACATTTTGCTCTTTTCTTTTCGTATTAGAAAGTAAGGCATTGATGTAAATTTGATCTTTTTGATTTTGAACACGACGCGCTTCTAACACTTCGCGTTTGGTTTGTTGTGCCGAAATATTTACACTAAGTATTAGTGTTAAAACAAAAAGAAGGTGGTTTAATTTAAACTGCATTATTTTAAAATAATTTCTTTGTAACCACTAGGAATTGAAAATGGAAAAGTTAATTCATTATTAAATTCAACAGAACGATATTCAATATTTATGGTGGTTAAATTCTTATTGTCAGTTGCTCTAATATCAATTTCTTCAGGGAACTGTTCTCCTTTAATTACGCTATAATTTGGGTAAGAAACCGATAGTAATTGCTGTTTTTCTGGATGACTAATTTCCTGCTTATTTACCTTAAAATTATCAGGATTCATAAAAAACAAAATCCCAAACAATTCATTGTCTTTCTTAGGAGATAATTCGTATAAATTATTGTCAATTTTAGAATTGTATTTTCCTTTTTTTAAATTTAAAACAGCCTGACCTAATAAAATATTTTGAACTTTTTCATAATCTAATTCTGTGCCTAACCATTTACTTAATAGTGAAAAATCTCCATCAAAATAAGTTCGTTGTAATTTTTCATAATAAACAACTCTATTAGGTGTAATTTTAACTTTCGCTATAGGAAATCCTAATTTTGTAGCACTCATCCAAATAGTTTTATCTTTTTCTAAACGCAATTTAATACTTACTGTTGCAGAAGTTTTGTGGTCATTAAATTTAGCTTTAAGATTTGCACTTACAGTTTGTTGGTGAAAATTATTTGTATAATGATTACTAATTATTCTATTTGTTGATAGTATAGCAACATTGTTTGTTCCTGTCGTGTTTTTTGCTGTTTTACAAGAAGTGACAACGAATAAAAGTAAGATTAATATTTTTATAAAATGTTTCATTTAATTATTACGTCTTAATATTTCAGCTTTCTGTTTATATTTTAAAGCTTCTTTAATTTGTTTTAGCCCTTCATAAGCTATAGAAAACTGCTCATAAAAATCAGCTTCCATTATCGCATTATCTATAACAAAATCAATGCCAAGAGTTAAAACATCTTTTGCTTCATTATATTTTCCTAATTTATTTAATGCAAATCCGTTCATTTTATATAAATAAGGTTGTGCCGGAAATAGTTCTAATGCATTTTTACTATCTAAATATAAATCGTTAAAAAGTTCATTTTCAACTTCTTTATTTAAAATTTCCTGTATCATTTTATACTCTTTATTTTGTTTGTATTTTTCTTTTAACCCTTCAATATCAATAGATGAAATAGCTATATCTTCCTCAATATCTTTAATTATGTTAAGTGTTTCTCTACTTTCAAGATACTTTTTAAACCCTTTAATTCTTTGTGTTGAAAGTGCATTTTCTTCAATTTCAACTATGAGTTCTTCTGCCTTTTTAAAATCTTTATTTTGAATATATAACAGTATTAATTTATCGGAATATTTCGGTTGTAATGCTACAATTTTCTTTTGAGTTTCAATTGCCTTATTAAAATTTTGTTGTTCTAAAAAAACTGCTACTTTTTGCTCCAACAAGTAGCAATTGTTTGAGTCACTCATTAAAGCTTTATTTATAAAGAATTCAGCCTCAAAATAGTTATGTAACTCAAGTTTGTTTTTTGACAATTCAAAATGAACTGCCATATTTAATGAATCAATTTCATAACATTTTTCTAAATTTTCAATGGCTTTACTATAATTTTTAATTGCCTTTTGTTTTAAGGCCTCAAAAAAATGAGTTTGAAATTTTAAATTATTTTCTTCAGCAATATTAATTTGAGCATATGAAAAATTAGAAATTAATACAATTCCAATTAAAAATAAAAGATGTAAATTTTTGTTTTTCATACTTGTGTGCAATATACAATTTATTAGCTTTTAAAAAATCAATTTTAATAAGGTTGCTCTTTAAATTTATCACTTTAAAATCTAAATTAAAACTAAAAAATTACGATAAAATACTATAAATTAAATTTTAATGAACATAAATTTTTGAAGATTCGTAAATTAAATTTGAAACTCTTAATTTAAAAAATATCCATTTTATATTTAAAAATGAACATTATGAACCATCATATTTATGTTTTATTTTTAGTTAAAGGAAATTGAGAAACCCAGTACTTCTAAAACATATTCCATTGTTTTTTAAATTGATTAATAGCTTTTTTTCATAAAATATTAATAATTTAACAAAATTTAACATTTTTTGTTAAATTATAGTTCAATTAAATAATAATTGTTAAATTCGGGCGTTAAAATTTTTCAATCTTAAAAAATAATTATATGCTGAAAAAACTACTTTTTTTTACTTTTATTTTATCATTTACTTTCGGGTTTTCACAAAGTGTAAATCCTTGGGTAAAATCTTCAACAAGCGAAAAAAATAATGTGTTGCAAAACAGAAATCAAATTTCAACTAATTTTCAAGTTTACAATCTTGATATTTCTGTTCTGAAAAATGCCCTAGCTAATTCTCCCAAAAGAGGAGGATATTTGCAAAAATCATCTACTGTTATTGAGTTTCCAAATGCTGAAGGAAAATTAGAACGTTTTAGCATTTTTGAAGCCTCAGTAATGCATCCAGATTTACAAGTAAAATACCCGTCAATTAAATCGTATGCGGGTAAAGGAATTGACAATCCCACAGCAACAATTCGTTTTAGTATTTCTCAATTAGGATTAAAAACGATGACAATTTCTGCAGGAAAAAATGCAGTATTTATTGAGCCATACACTTCAGATTTTACTCAATATATGGTGTATAGTAAAAAATCTAAAGATGCTTCTCTAAATTCTTTTGAATGTTTAGTGAAAGAAGATGTATCAAATAAAATTAAATCTCAGAAAACAACGGTTGCAAGACCAAACGCTGATGATAGTACTTTAAGAACTTTCAGATTAGCAATGTCTGCAAGTGGTGAATATACTCAATATTTTGGAGGCACAAAAGCAAATGCTTTGGCAGCTATAAATGCAACTCTAACACGAGTAAATGGTATTTTTGAAATAGATTTTGGTGTTACCATGGAATTAATTGCAAATAATGATGCTGTAATTTATACAAGTGCAAATAGTGATCCTTATACAACTACTTTAAATTCACAATTACAATCAACTCTTACAAGTGTTATTGGTGAATCTAATTATGATATTGGACATTTAGTTCATAAAGGAACCAATAATGGTAATGCTGGCTGTATAGGTTGTGTTTGTGTAAATAGTCAAAAAGGGAGTGGTTATACTTCACATACTACTCCTGAAGGTGATAATTATGATGTAGATTACGTGGCTCATGAAATGGGACATCAATTTGGAGGGAATCACACATGGACATTTAACGGAAATGAAGGAGCCAATGCTCAAATGGAACCAGGAAGTGGAACAACAATTATGGGATATGCTGGAATTACTGGAGCTACTGATGTGCAGGCACATAGTGATGCTTATTTTCACGCAATGTCCATTCAACAAATTACAAATTATGTAAAAACAACAAGTTGTCAAACAAATACAGCAACAGGAAACAGCGTTCCAACAGCTTTAGCTGGGGGTGATTTTACAATTCCTAAAAGCACACCTTTTATGTTAACGGGTGATGGTGCTGATGCTGATGGTAACAATAGTTTATCGTTTTGTTGGGAACAAATGGATGAAAACAATGCTGCTACAACTTACCCAAGTACAACAGCAACAGCGGGTATAGCTTTTAGATCGTTTTCTCCAACAACATTAAAATCAAGATCTTTTCCTGAACTTTCAACAGTTTTAGCAGGAAGTACTTCTACACAATGGGAGGCAGTTCCTTCTGTGGCAAGAACATTAAATTTTAGATTAACAGTTAGAGATAATGTTGCTGGTGGTGGCGCAAATAATAGTGATGATATGGTTGTGAATGTAAATAGTTCAGCAGGACCATTTGTAGTTTCAACACCAAACACAAATATTACTTGGAATGCAAACCAATTACAAACTGTTACTTGGGATGTAGCGGGAACAAATGGAGCAGCTGTAAATTGTCAAACCGTAAATATTCTATTGTCAACCGATGGAGGAAATACATATTCAATTATATTAGCTTCAGGAGTCACAAATAATGGCTCAGCTCAAATTACAGTACCAAATAATGTAGGTACACAAAATAGAATAAAAGTTGAAGCCGCGAATAATATTTTTTATGATGTTTCAAACACGAACTTTACAATTGCTGGAGAGGTTGTTTGTAACGCAACTGTACCAACAGGAGTTAATTCTTCCAATGTGAGTGCAACTAGTGCAACCATTTCTTGGAATTCAGTTTCTGGAGCAACATACAATGTACAATATCGTCAAGTTGGAACTTCAACATGGACTTCTGTAAATACAGGTGCTACTTCTACAAACTTAACGGGATTAAACACATTAACACAATACGAAGCACAAGTTCAGAGTATGTGTTCAAGTGGGAGCTCTGCATTTAGCTCTTCTGTTAACCTTACAACATTAGATCAGGTATTGGTTTACTGTGCATCTAAAGGAAATAGTGTTGCTGATGAATATATTAGCAATGTTCAAATTGGAACAATTAACAATTCTTCAAATGGAAGTAACGGCTATTCAGATTATACATCTATTTCAACAAATTTAAACAAAGGTGAAGCTGTAACAATAACAATAACCCCTACTTGGAATGGAACTGTTTATAGTGAAGGATACGGTGTTTGGATTGATTATAATAAAGATGGTGACTTTACAGATGCGGGAGAACAAGTTTGGACAAAAGCTGCTTCAAAAACAACACCTGTAAGTGGAACTTTTACCATCCCTTCAGCTGCAGTAACTGGAACAACTAGAATGAGAGTTTCTATGAAATACAATGCGATTCCAACTGCTTGTGAAGCTTTTTCATATGGTGAAGTAGAAGATTACACTGTTGTTTTGATGGATTCAACTCCAGACACACAAGCGCCAACTGCAGCAACTTTAACTTTCTCAAACATAACAGAAACTACGGTTAATTTATCTTGGAGTGGTTCAACTGATAATGTTGGAGTTACAGGATATGATATTTATAAAGATAATATTCTTTTAACTTCTGTTTCAGGAACTTCATATCAAGCAACAGGATTAACTGATGCAACTACTTATAATTTTAAAGTAAAAGCTAAAGATGCTGCTGGAAATATTTCTACTGATAGTAATATAGTTTCATTAACTACACTTACAGCTCCAGATACTCAAGCACCTTCAGCTCCAGTATTAACGAGTAACAATATTACAGAAACAACTGTAGATTTAGTTTGGAGTAGTTCAACTGATAATGTTGGAGTAACTGGGTATGATGTTTATAAAGATAATGTTCTTTTAACTTCTGTTACAGGAACTTCTTATCAAGTAACAGGGTTAACTAATGCAACTACTTATAATTTTAAAGTAAAAGCTAAAGATGCTGCTGAAAATATTTCTACTGATAGTAATATAGTTTCATCAACTACACTTACAGCTCTAGATACTCAAGCACCTTCAGCTCCAGTATTAACGAGTAACAATATTACAGAAACAACTGTAGATTTAGTTTGGAGTGGTTCAACTGATAATATTGGTGTTACTGGATATGATATTTATAAAAACAATGTTCTTTTAACTGCTGTTACAGGGACTTCTTATCAAGTAATAGGGTTAACTTCAGGAAGTTCTTATAATTTTACTGTAAAAGCGAAAGATGCTGCTGGAAATATTTCAACAAATAGTAATACAGAAACTATTACAACTGTTACACCAGATACTCAAGCGCCATCAAGTCCTACATTAACAACAAGTAATATTACTCAAACTACAGTTAATTTATTCTGGAATGCTTCAACAGATAATATTGGAGTAACTGGATATGATGTTTATAAAAACAATGTTCTTTTAACCTCTGTTACGGGGACTTCATATCAAGCAACAGGGCTAACTGCAGCAACTTCTTACAATTTTAATGTTAGAGCAAAAGATGCTGCTGGAAACACATCAAACAGTAATACCGTAACTATTTCAACTTTAACACAATCATTAACTTATTGTGCTTCTAAAGGAAATAGCGTTGCTGATGAATATATTAATAAAGTGCAAATTGGTACAATTAACAATACCTCAACAGGCGGTAATGGTTATAGCGATCACACATCACTTTCAACAAACCTTGATAAAGGTGTACAAGCAACTATTACAATAACACCTAAATGGAATGGAAGTTTATACAATGAAGGATATAGTGTTTGGATTGACTATAACCAAAACGGTGTCTTTACAGATGCTGGTGAACAAGTTTGGGCAAAAGCTGCATCACAAACAACACCTGTAAGTGGATCTTTTACAATTCCAACAAGTGCAACAAGTGGAGCTACTAGAATGAGAGTTTCTATGAAATATAATGGTATTCCAACCGCTTGTGAAGCATTCTCTTATGGTGAAGTTGAAGATTACACCGTTGTATTAAATACAGCTACTCCTGATACACAAGCTCCAACAAGCCCTACTTTAACAACAAGCAACATAACACAAACAAGTGTTAATTTAGCTTGGAGTGGATCAACTGATAATGTTGGTGTTACTGGATATGATGTTTATAAAAACAATGTTCTCTTAACATCTGTTACAGGTACTACTTACCAAGCAACTGGTTTAACTGCTGCAACTTCTTATAACTTTAAAGTAAAAGCTAAAGATGCTGCTGGAAATATTTCAACAGATAGTAATGTTGCAACAATTTCAACTTTAACACAATCATTAACTTATTGTGCTTCTAAAGGAAATAGCGTTGCTGATGAATATATTAATAAAGTGCAAATAGGTACAATTAACAATACCTCAACAGGCGGTAATGGTTATAGCGATCACACGTCACTATCAACAAACCTAGATAAAGGTGTACAAGCAACTATAACAATTACACCTAAATGGAATGGAAGTTTATATAATGAAGGATATAGTGTTTGGATTGATTACAATCAGAACGGTGACTTTACAGATGCTGGAGAACAAGTTTGGACAAAAGCTGCTTCAAAAACAACTCCTGTAAGTGGATCTTTTACTGTACCAGCTAGTGCTACAAATGGAGCTACTAGAATGAGAGTTTCTATGAAATATAATGGAATTCCAACAGCTTGTGAAGCTTTTTCATATGGTGAAGTTGAAGATTATACTGTGATAATTTCTGGTGGAACTGCACGTTTTGTAGATTCTTCTTTTGAAACAGAAATTAATAAAGTTTCTATCTATCCAAATCCTGTTAAAGGAGAATTTTTAACAGTTAAAATGGCTAATACTTCAAATGCTAGTTATAAAATAGCTAATATTTTAGGTCAAACTGTAAAAGCAGGAAACTTAAATAATGTTATTAATGTTGGCGATTTAAAGCCTGGAGTTTATTTAATTAACATTAATGATGGAGATGAAATTATATCGAAAAAATTCATAAAACAATAAAAAACACCATTTAAATTATAAAAACCCGAGAAGAAATTCTCGGGTTTTTTCATGTACTTTACCAAAATCTATAATGAATGAATTACCTATCGGCTGGAAATATATCAAAAGCATTTGGAGAAGTTGAACTTTTTAATGAAATCTCCTTTGGAATAAATAAAGACTAAAATATTGCTTTTATTGCAAAAAATGGAGCTGTAAAAACTTCAATTCTGAACATGCTTGCTGGTGTTTCAAGCTCTGATACCAGACAAGTAATTTCTTGAAAAGGATTAAAAATTGAATATTTATCTCAAGAAGAAGATTTAGACCACGATTTAACTGTTGAGCAAACTATTTTTAATAAAGTTAAGTGTTTCTCTACTTTCAAGATACTTTTTTAAATCCTTTAATCCTTTAATTCTTTGCGTTGAAAGTGCGTTTTTTTCAATCCCAACAATGAGTTCTTCTACCTTTTGTTTTTAAGCCTCAAAAAACAGGTTTGAAATTATTTTCTTCAGGAATATTAATTGTTTGAGCATAAGAAAAATTAGAAATTAATACAATTCCAATTAAAAATAAAAGATGTAAATTTTTGCTTTTCATACTTGTGTGCAATTTATAATTATTGCTCTTAAATTAATTTTAGTAATAAAGAGTTTCAACAATTCAAAAAGCACTGTTAATTAGATTAATTAATTCATATTTAAATCATTAAAAAACTACACTAAAAATTCTTTTTATTTTGAAAATTAATTATTAAAAGTGTGTTTTTTCCTTACAAAAGGTATGTGTTCTCCTCTTAATATTGTGTTTTCCCGTATAAAAAGATTATTATTTTGTTTTATTACTATTAATTTAAATATATTCGACCATAATTTAATATTTTTTAACTAATTTTTTAAACATAATATAATATGAAAAAAAACTACCCCGAAAAAAAATTAATTTTCTTTTTTATTGTCTTTTCTTTATTTATAGGACAAATCTATGGACAAGAAAAGGATCAAAAACTTAAAGCAAAACCTAACTATTTGAAAAAAAATATTGATAAGGTTTACAAAACAAGTGAAAAGGATTTATTATTTAAAGAACATTTACAACTTAAACCTCAAGATAAAATTGTTTTAATAACAAGTGAAAATGATAAATTAGGGTTTACACATGAAAAACATCAACAATTTTATAATGATGTAAAAGTTGAATTTTCAACTCCAATTTTACATAATAAAAATGGAGAAGTTAAATCAATTTCTGGTGAGTTTTATCAAATAGAAGATTTAAATACTACCCCTAAGATTTCTAAAAGCTCAGCTTTTCAAAAAGCAGTTTCACATATAGGAGCTACTTCATATTTATGGCAAAACTCCACTGATTCTAAACTTATTAATTATAAAAAACCTGAAGGAGAATTAGTTATTTTACCAGGTGTTTTAATTGACAAAAAAGAAAATAGATTAGCCTATAAATTCGATATTTATGCTACAAAACCCATAAGTAGAGGTTATGTTTATGTTGATGCACAAAATGGTGAAATTTTATTTTATAATGCCATCATTAAACATGCTAACAATTTAATTGGTGTTGATTTTAAAGATTATAAATCTAAAATAAATAGTGCTAAAAAAGAAGATAACATAATGATAGCCGCCACGGGTACAGCTACAAGATATAGTGGAGCTAGAACCATTGAAACACTTTCAAGTGGTGGCAGTTATATTTTAAGTGATAATTCTAGAGGTAATGGAATTAACACGTATGATATGAATGAAAGTACTAATTATAATTCTGCTGTTAATTTTTCAGACAATGATAATAATTGGACAGCTGCAGAATGGGATAATGCTGCTAAAGATAACGGTGCATTAGATGCTCATTGGGGAGCTGAAATGACTTACGATTATTGGTTAACTAAGCATGGAAGAAATAGTTTTAATAACACAGGAGCAGCA
>NZ_JBFFOE010000082.1:0-10570 GCF_041562875.1 Lutibacter sp.
GATGTATTTGAAAAGAAAGAGGAAATTGCATTGGCTATACAACGCGATTTAAAAGAAGCAATGCTTGATTACGGATATGATATTATAAAAGCTTTAGTTACGGATATTGATCCTGACGAAAAGGTGAAAATAGCTATGAACCGTATTAATGCAGCTGATCGTGAAAAAATTGCAGCACAACACGAAGGGGATGCACAACGTATTTTAATTGTTGAAAGAGCAAAAGCTGAAGCTGAAAGCAAACGTTTACAAGGTAAAGGTATTGCAGATCAACGAAGAGAAATTGCACGTGGTTTAGAAGAAAGTGTGGTTGTGTTAAACAGAGCTGGTATTAATAGTCAAGAAGCTTCTGCGCTAATTATTATTACACAACATTATGATACTTTACAAAGTATTGGGGCTGATACAAAATCGAATTTAATTTTGTTACCAAATAATCCGACTGCAGCGAGTGGTATGTTAAATGATATGGTTACCAGTTTGTTAGCGGCAAATAAAATAAATGAATCTTCTTACGAAGATGCTCCTAAAAAATCTAAAAAATAAATTTATAAAACATAAAAAAAACCTGTACAAATTGTACAGGTTTTTTTTATATAATTTAGTTTTAAAACTATTTTTTATCTTCAACCTTTTTATTTTCATCAGCCTTTTCATTATCATCATGTGTAGCTTTTTTAAATTCTTTAATACCACTACCAAGACCTTTCATTAATTCTGGCAGTTTCTTTCCGCCAAATAATAATAAAATTGCCAAACCAATAATAATCCATTGCCAAGGGCCAACCATACCTAAGAAAATATATAATGTATTCATCTTTTTAAAAATTTAGAGTTACAAAGGTAGTAATAAAATTAAAACTAAAATTAATTTTTATCTTTTATAGTTCCTCCAATTATTTTTTTAGTTTTTAAAACTTCTGGTGTTCCTTTATAGTATATGGTTCCTCCAAAACGAACTTTAGCATCTAACACTTCACTTGTTTTAACTTCTACTGTTGCACCAGATGCTGCAGTTACTTCTGTTTGTCTACTTTGTAAATCAAATGCGTTATAAATAGCACCCGTTGTAGCTTCAATAGTTTGATTTTGAGTAACTCCTGTTAAAGTTATAATACCACCTGAAACAGCCTTTACAACTAAATACTTTGTTTCAATTGGTAATTCAATACGAGCTCCTTCCTGAACTTTTACTTCTAAATGCTGCTGATTAATAGTTTCATTAGAAATAATATTTCCACCTTCATTTGCATCTAAAACATCAATATTACTGTTATAAAAAACTGTAATTTTTACATCTTCAGCAGTAAAACCTTCTGGAAATTTTAAACGTATTTTTAATATTCCATTAGAGTTTTTAATAGAAACATCTTCTGATTTTTCCCCTGAAATTTCAATTTGTGAAGTACTTGATTTTTGTAATTTAACCGTTAAACCATTATATACTTTTATAGTATTAAAATCTCCTAAATTTTTAGTAATTGGTTCTTGTGCAAAAAGTATTGAACAAGTTAACGTAAGTAATAATGCTAGTTTTTTCATTTTATAAATCTATTTTTATGTATAACTATCAAAATAAACAATAATTGTGCCTTTTTAAGTTAATTCTTTATTAATCTTATCTAATAAAGTAAAATCTAAATGCTTACGTTCTAAGTCAGTATGTTTTACTTTTATTAATACATGATCACCTAGCTGATACATATTTTTAGTTGATTGCCCAACCAAAGCATAATTCTTTTCATCGTAAATGTAATAATCATCTTTAATTTCACGAATTCTACACATACCCTCACATTTATTTTCAAGAATCTCTACATAAATTCCCCATTCTGTAACACCAGAAATTACACCTTCAAACTCCTGATCTTTATGTTTATCCATATATTTCACCTGCATATATTTAATAGAATCTCGTTCAGCTTTTGAAGCTAAATATTCCATTTCTGATGAATGTTTACATTTTACTTCATAAGGTTCAGCTTTTGGCGATTTACCTCCATCTAAATAATGTTGCAATAATCTATGTGTCATTACATCAGGATATCTTCTAATTGGTGAAGTAAAATGACTGTAATAATCAAATGCTAAGCCATAATGACCAATATTATGTGTTGTGTATTCAGCCTTGCTCATAGAGCGAATTGCTAACGTTTCAATTAAATTAGCTTCTCCTTTTCCATGAACATCTTCTAATAATTTATTTAATGAAGTTGAAGTTGTTTTTTTGTCTTTTGTATCAATTTTATTTTTGTAACCAAATTTACTGACAAGTACCTGAAGTGCTTCTAATTTATCTAAATTTGGTTCATCATGCACACGGTAAATAAAGGTATTTTTACTTGGCACACCTTTACTTTTGCCAATAAATTCAGCCACTTTTCTGTTTGCCAACAGCATAAATTCTTCAATTAATTTATTTGCATCTTTAGATTCCTTAAAAAATACACCTATCGGTTCATAATCTTTATCTAAATTAAATTTAACTTCAACTCTATCAAAAGTTATGGCACCTTGCTGTAATCTTTTCTTACGAAGTTTTTTAGCAAGTTCATCCATTTTTAAAATAGCGGAAACTATTTCTGGTTGAACCGTATATGATTCGCCTGTAATTGATATTTCAGAAGAAACTGTATTTGCCTTCGTTTCAATTATTTCTTGAGCTTCTTCATACGCAAATCTTTTATCTGAATACGTAATTGTTCTACCAAACCATTCATTTAAAATTTGTCCTTTTTCATTCATTTCAAAAACAGCTGAAAAAGTTAATTTTTCTTCATTTGGTCGCAGAGAACAAGCACCGTTAGATAATATTTCAGGAAGCATTGGCACTACTCTATCCACCAAATAAACCGATGTTGCTCTGTTATAAGCTTCCTCTTCTAAAATAGTATTTTCTTGTACATAATGAGAAACATCAGCAATATGAATTCCAATTTCATAATTTCCATTTTCTAATACTTCAAAAGATAAAGCATCATCAAAATCTTTTGCATCTTTTGGATCAATGGTAAAGGTTAAATCATTACGCATATCTCTTCGTTTCGCAATTTCAGCTTCCGTAATTTCTAACGGAATTAAATCTGCTGCTGCTTCAACATTTTCTGGAAATTTATAAGGTAAACCATATTCTAACAATATAGAATGTATTTCTGTATCGTGATCACCTGGCATTCCTAAAATTTCTAATATTTCCCCAAACGGATTTTTAGAATTATCTGGCCAATCAGTAATTTTAACTAATACTTTTACACCGTCTTCAGCACCTTTTAATTTTCTTTCTGGAATAAAAATATCAGCATACATTTTTGAGTCATCAGGAACTACAAATCCAAAATTTCTATTTAATTGTAAAACACCAACAAATTCAGTTTTAAAGCGCTTTATAACTTCAACAACATCACCTTCTTGTTTTTTGCTATTTCTGCGATTGTATAAGTAAATTTTAACAGTATCTTTATCTAAAGCTTTATTTAAATTTCGGGATGGAATGTAAATATCATGTTCTAAATCTTCACAAATAAAATAACCATTTCCATTTGCTGTAGCATCAATAGTTCCAATATAATATTTATCTAATGGAAGAATTTTAAACTTTCCACGATCTGTTTCTTCAACTTTTTGTTGTCCTTTTAGCTCTTCTAATTTTTGAATAACCTGATTTCTTCCATTTGCATCTATCAATCCTAATTTTGAAGAAATTTGCTTATAATTAAAACTATCGTTTGGAAATTGGTTTAATAGTTTTATTATTTTTTGAGTTAATTCTTTAACTACATTTCCTTTCTTTTTGTATATGTTTCTTTTACCTGACATTCATTATTATTTAATTTCATTCAAAAATACAAATATTTATAATTGAAGTCATTAATAAATGGTTATATAAACTACAATTTGTATTTTGTGCCGATTTTAAAGATACTTTATGCAAAAAAAATGGTTGGTAATTGTAAATCCGGTTGCGGGAAATAGTGCTTCAAAAAAAAAGTGGCCACTTATTTATAACGAATTATTACTTCAAAAATTTGAAGTTGAAGTTATTTTTACTGAATTTAAAAACCATGCTGTTAAAATAGTTCAAACTTCTATAAAACAAGGATTTACAAAATTTATTTGTGTTGGTGGTGATGGTACTTTACATAGTATTGTAAATGGAATTTTAAGTTTAAATCCTATAAATATTTCAGAAATAAAAATAGGAATTATAGCTATTGGAACTGGAAACGATTGGATTAAGACTTATTATATTTCAAAAGATTATAAAAAAGCTATTCAAATAATTAAGGATGGAAACACTATAAAACAAGATATTGGTAAAATTACCATTGCTAAAAATAATGAAACTGTTTATTTTAATAATTTAGCAGGTATAGGTTTTGATGGTTATGTTGTTAATAAAGTTCATAAATTTAAAAATTTAGGTTTTTTAGCCTATTTAACTGGTGCAATAGTAAGTTTAACGAGTTATAAAAAAGCTACTTTAGAAATTACTTTTAATAATACAATTATTAAAGAAAAAACATTAATGCTGTTAATAGGATTGTGCAAATACTCTGGAGGTGGAATGCAACTTACTAAAAATTCAGACCCAACAGATGGTTTATTTGATATTTCTATTATATATAAAATTCATTTATTTAATATTTTAGGAAATTTATCTGGTTTATTTAATGGAAACATTACCAATCATAAATTAGTAAATACCTACAAAACAGCTGAACTTAAAATTAAAGTGCTAGATACTATAAAAACATACATTCAAGCAGATGGAGAATTGGTTGGTTCTGATGATTTTTCAGTATCAATACTACCAAAAGCAATTAGTTTTATTGTTCCTAAATGAGAAAAGTTAAAATTTTCTTAAAAAAATTGTAACAAATGTTAAAAAGTTTCGTCTTTATAACATAGAACGTATTTACAATGAAACGGTTATATAAAATTATTTTCTTATTCTTAATTATATTTGTTGCAGGAATTTATTTTACTGTAAAAAGTATAAATAATTCTTTTTCATCTCAAGATACTATAGAAACGGTTAAACTTCATTCAAACCTTTTAAACCTTTCAATTAAAATTTAAAGGTTATTAACAACTATATTAATTATAAAAAGTTTTATTTAAAATTTTAAAAAAAAATGGTTGTTATTATAGTGTGTTAATATCTACAATAAATAAACAATTTTAAATTTTTAGTTTACACTTATAAATAGATATAAACAGTTTATTAATTTATAAAAGCTTTAAAATCAATAAAATTAACTAGGTTATAAACAATTAAAAAATTAACGCTATTAACCATTTTTTTAATAAGTTTTTAAATTATAAATGTTCATAATAGGTGTTAAATTGGTTAACAACTTCTTTTAAAAAAAGAATAAAAAAATTTGTTTTATAAAAAGTGATTTTAGTATTATGAAATAATTATTACTTAACAAAAAATAGTTTTCTTTTTTAAGTATAAACTTATTCACAATGTTAATTAAATGTAAACTAATTGTAAATCAACTTATTAAAAATTACTATTAACAATTAGTTTTTTAGTGGTTAATAACTCTGAATTTGTACTTTTGTACTTTAACTTATTAACAAATACATATTTTATGATAATTGCAATTGGTAATGATCACGCAGGAACAGCGTATAAATTTGAAATTATTAAACAATTAGAAAACAAAGGTATTACAATTTTAAACTTTGGAACTGATAATAATGATAGTATGGATTATCCAGATACTATTCATCCCGTTGCGGATGCAGTAGAAAGTGGTAAAGCTGCATTTGGAATTATTATTTGTGGAAGCGGAAATGGTGCTCAAATTACAGCTAACAAACATCAAGGTATCAGAGCTGCACTTTGTTGGAATAATGAATTAGTTGAATTAGCTCGTTTACATAACAATGCTAATATTTTAAGTATTCCTGCTCGTTTTGTTTCATTACAGCAAGCTTTAGGTTTTGTAGAAATTTTCTTAAATACTAAATTTGAAGGTGGTCGCCATCAAACCAGAGTTGAAAAAATACCAACAAAATGTTGTTAAACTATCTATTCTTCATTATTAACTAAATGAGTCATAATCATTCTCACAGTCATCCAGCAATAACAGGTAAAAATTTATTATTATCAATAATTTTAAATATTATTATTACTGTAGCTCAACTTATTGGAGGTTTTATTTCAGGAAGTTTAGCATTAATATCTGATGCAGTTCACAATTTTTCGGATGTAATTTCATTAATTATTAGTTATTTAGCTAATATACTTAGCAATAGAAAGAAGCAAACATTACAATATACTTTTGGGTATAAAAGAGCTGAAATTATTGCAGCTTTTATAAATGCTTCAACATTAATTGTGGTTGCAATTATTTTAGGAATTGAAGCGGTAAAGCGTTTTAATACTCCAAAAGAAATTAATAGCGATTTAGTAATTTGGTTAGCAATATTAGGAATTGCAGTAAATGGTTTTAGTGTTTTGCTTCTAAAAAAAGATGCAAAAAATAACCTAAATATGAAATCGGCTTATCTTCATTTATTAACTGATATGTTAACATCTGTGGCTGTTTTAATAGGCGGATTATTAATGAAATATTATCAAATATATTTAGTTGATGCACTTTTAACATTAATAATTTCAATTTATTTAATTTATATGAGTTGGGATATTTTGCTCACTTCATTAAAAATTTTAATGCTTTTTGCTCCTGAACATATTAAAATTGATGAAGTTGTAAATGAAGTTTTAAAAGTAAATGAAATAAAAAATATTCATCATGTGCATATTTGGCAATTAAATGATCACGATTGTCATTTTGAAGCACATATAGAATTTAAAGAAAATATACAATTGTCTGATTTTGATTTGGTTTGTGAACAAGTTGAAGAAATTTTAAATACTAAATTTCAAATTCACCATTGTAATTTACAGCCAGAGTTTAAAAGAAATGATGTAAAAGAACTAATAATTCAAGATTAACAATGCTACAAGTTTTTATTAAACCTTTTACAGAATTAACTACCAATGAATTGTATGAAATTTTACAATTACGTTCTGAAGTTTTTGTTGTTGAACAAGATTGTGTATATCAAGATGTTGATTTTAAAGACCAAAAAGCATTGCATGTTATTGGGACTAAAAACGATAAAATTGTTGCTTATACACGTATTTTTAAACCGGGTGATTATTTTACACAAGCAAGTATTGGTAGAGTAGTAGTCGCAAAAAATGAACGTAAATTTGGTTACGGACATATTATTTTTGATTATTCTATAGAAGCTATTCTAGAATTTTTTAAAGAAACAGTCATAAAAATTTCTGCGCAAAAATATTTAAAAAACTTTTATGAATCTCATCATTTTAAACAAGTTGGGGAAGAATATTTGGAAGACAATATTCCACATATTGCCATGATTAAAGATTAATTAATGTCTACCATTACTGTTTATTATCTTTAATCTAATTTCTGCTGAATCTTCAGATAATAAAAATTTTTTAGTGCATTCGGGTAATGAACTCAAAACATCATTTAATTTATCTTGTTTAATAGCTTCTCTTATTTTTGAGGCACTTATATAATCCTTTTCACAAAAATCTTTGTTAGCTGAAATTCTTTCACATTCAACAACTTCAATATTGTGTTTGGGTAAAATTTCATGCATTGCTGTATTATAGGCCGCTGTGGTTTCACAATACGCTTCACAACCAATATATCTTTTTTTAATATTTAATACTGGAGCAATATATTCAATAAATATTTTCACATCTATCTCTGCTTGTTTTTCTGAAATAAGACTCCAAGATTCCTTCTTTAAAAAATAGTTTGGAAAAATAGCTCCTGAAACTATATAAGGCCCAGTAGCTAACATTTTAACATTTTTAAGGTGTGATATACCCTCTTCTATTAATTTCCAACGTATTTCAAATGGAAATACTGATAAATTTTCACTTACAACAAAAAGATAAACAAGTTCATTTTCTTCTGAAGCTTTTTCAATTAAATAGCGGTGCCCAATTGTGAAAGGATTGCAATTAACAACAATAGCAGCAATATTATTAGTCGTAGTTTCAATTTTATGTTGTTTTAAATGATGTTGAAAATCTTTAATTGTTTTGTAACCAAATTCTAAAACTGAAAATAAAGGTTCAGCAGTTGCTATTAATGAATAGCCTAATGCTTGAAAAAGTTTTGCTGTTTCAGGTTTAGTATACACAAAACATTGTTTATTATTTTCTAATGCCTTGTCTGCTAAATAAGTAACTATTAATGGGAATGCTGTAGTTTCTCTAAAAGCAGGAGCAACTACTACGTATTTTAATGTATTACCTTTTAAAGATCCGGTTCCAATAATTTCATCATTCAGGTTATAGATTATCATTGTTGTATCTACCTCTTCTTTAATATAATTAAAGCCTAAAGAGGTTAAAAAAGTATTCAACAATTTTATGTCTAACGGATTTTCTAAATCTAATAATTCTTGTCTAAAATCTGTATCTTCAAAAGTCATATTTTTTCATTTTTTACAAAATGTAATAAAAGAGCCACTGATAATAAATCAGCAGAACCACCGGGTGATATATTTTTTGCTAAGCAATATTCGTTTAATTGACTATATGCAATGTTGTTATCAATAGCGTCTTTAGCAAGTGTTTGAATGTGTGTTAACGTTTCTAAATTACTTCTATGCAATATATTACTGTCGTTATTTACTGCCATAATATGCAACAATCCTGTTTTTAATATTTGTTGAATTTCATGTTGATTATTATATGAAAAAGAAGTTAAATATTGTTCAAAATATGCTTGAGATTTATGAAATACACTAGGAAATCCTTTCTCAACTTCACCGCGAACACCAGCGCCAATTATTCCGTATTTTACATATACTTTTTCACCATTGGTTATTGCCTTGTTAGTTTTGTTTACTAACTCATTAACTACCAATTTATTACAAATTTTCATGATTATTACTCTGAACTCAGTGTCATTATAACCCTCTTTTTCTGACAATAGTTTTGCAATAGAAAATAATGAAACACCAAATAGAAATATAATTCCTTTATGTGTATTAATATTATTAGTTGCTTCAAACATGGCTTTTTCAGCTCGTAAACCTATATGCCGAACTTCAGCTAAAGCTTCTTCATATTTTCCTGAATAATTATAACCTAATAAACAGAATTCTCTAAAAAAAGGAGTTAATGATGCCGAAGAATTTAAAAAGGTAAAAAAATTCATATCAGAATGAGAGCCACTATCAAGAAAGCTAACTAAACCAGGCTTAGGACTTAATGAAATTTCATACAGAATTGCTTTTGAAGCATAAGAAGTTAATTTATTAATAGTTAACTCTTTATTTTTAACACTCAAATAATTTGATATTCCACTGCTTATTTTTTCTCTTATCTCATTATACGTATGCCGTTTATTTCTCATACAAGAAATGGCTGAATATTCACCACAAAAATAACAAGGTTTCTTTTTGCCAGAACTGATAGGTAAACCTTGTTCATTAAAAATATCAATATCAATAAGTCTTCCTAACGAATGTGTTGATTCAAAAGATTCAGTTAACTCTTTAATTTTAATAATTTCAAGTGAAGAATTTGAAAAAGGAACGATAAAAAAATCACCCGCTTTATCAGTTAAAATAATTTCTTTATTATTTTGTACTACTATTCTATTAGCTAATAAAAAGGGTTTTAGTTCACTTAAAATTTCAGTAAAAAATGAGGAAATAAGTAAATTACTTTTAGGATATCCAGCTATATTTAAAGATAAACTTAAAGTACAAAGATTATTTTCAACAAATTGAGAACGTAAAGATGCCCTATTTTCTCGGGCATCAAGTACATTCTCTAAAATTTCATTTTTTTTATCCATTATTTTTTTACCTGACGAATCACATCAATAATAGTGCCGTCACGATATTCAATAAGACCTACAATTTTATCAGTGTATTCCACTTCTTTTGTTTTACCTACAATGGCTTCAACTTCTTCTTGCAAATCTTGTATTTTACGTACGTTAAGTCCTGCATTTCTTAAATTTTCTTCCAATTCTGGCTTCAAAGGATTTACACATATTCCTCTTTCAGTCACCAAAACATCAATTGTTTCTCCAGGAGTTACTACGGTGTTAATTGATTTTCTTACAATTGGTAAACGACCACGAAATGACGGGCAAACTACAATAGTAAGGTTAGCTCCAGATGCTGTATCGCTATGACCACCAGAAGCGCCTCTTATAGTTCCATCAGAACCAGTTATAACATTTACATTAAAATCTAAATCAATTTCCAAGGCTCCTAAAACAACAATATCCAATTTATTGGTCATACAACCGCAATTATAAGGGTTTGCATATAAGGCTGCTGGTATTTCAATATGATTACTGTTTTCCATAAGCGAGCTAGAAACTGCTGCATCAAATGATTGTACATCAAAAATTGCACTAAACAATCCTTCATTCAACATATCAACAACATATGAAGTTACGCCTCCCAAAATAAAACTACCTTTTATTTTGGACTTTATCATTTTTTCACGAATAAATTTTGCTACTGCTAATGAAGC